>JBGTGJ010000171.1:0-22622 GCA_041746775.1 bacterium | reverse complement strand
GTGATACTTCCAAAAGCTCCGTAAGTATTGACCAAGTGCAACGGTTCAAAACTGGCATTCATCATTTGGCGCCGTGAGATGAGATTGCGCGCTGGCTTGATGCTTAAAAAAAGAATTCCTAAAGTTAAAGCGACCAAGATTCCTTGCCTGAAATAGGAAGTCGTCACGTCGATCGAATGTTTAATGGAAAAGAAATAACGAAGGAATCGATCGTCAAAGCACGAAAACGCAATCACGATGGTGATGTAGTTTAGCCAAGAAAGATTTCCACTCAAGATCAAAGTCAGCTGAAAGAGAATCGTCAGAATCCCTGCCGCATATCCTAAAATTCCTGGAACAAAATAAAACCACGGCACCACCAATTCTACAAAATAAGTAAATATCACTTCTGCTTTGTGAATCCATTTCGGGAGGTGATGAAAAGCCGGGCTAAGTGGATTAGGGAGCGGTTGAGTTTCGTAATGGTAATACATGCAGGTCAGATCCCGCCAACAGGGATCACCACGCAGTTTGATCATGCCGGCGCCAAACATCAGCCGAAAGAGAATCCAGCGTAATAACCAGATGATGATCTCGGGAGGTTTGGTATCGACCGAACCCAAGAAGATCGCCAAGAATCCGGTTTCTAGCAAAAGAGTTTCCCAACCAAAACCGTACCAGGTTTGTCCAACGTTGACGAAGGAGAGGTAGAGTAGCCAGAGCAGTGACCAGACGACGACCGAAAAAACCATCCCAAATTTTTCGGAAAATCCACTCGTAGCGATCAAGGCCAAGAGAATTCCCAAACAAGCGACGATGCGTGTGACTTGATCGGAACTGTTGAAATAAAAAAGACTGGGAGAATCCCAAAAGCTGACCCTTTTGATGAAAAGCTGTGCCGGTAATAATCCTCTTTCTCCGGCTAAGGGGCGAAATTGGTTGAAGGCGATGAGAAAGCCGATCAGATAGATAAAGCCCAGCAGGCGTTGGAAGGTGAAGCGGGTGAGCCAGTATTCGGAGTTGAAAAATGAGCTCATCGTTTAAAAATAACAAAAATTTAAGTTTTGGGGAATTTTTTTGAAGGGGATCTATTATAGCAAATGGATCCCGGGTCAGGCCCGGGATGACACTGAGGTTGTTAAAGGCTTTTCAGGGCAAAATTGGCGGCGTGAAAGCCGCACATTCCATGTACTCCGGAGCCTGGGGGGGTGGAGGAAGAACAGAGATACCAGTTTTTAATCGGAGTAGCATAAGGGGAGAGACTCATCGTCGGACGAAATAAAATTTGCCAAAGATCAGGTATCCCTCCGCTGATGTCACCGCCGATCAAATTGGCGTTGTGATTTTCTAGATCAGCAGGAAAGGTTTTCTTCCTCGCAAGAATTAATTGCATAAAACCGGGGGCAAGGCGCTCGATTTGATTTTCAATGATCTCCGTTGCATCCTGTGTCGATCCACGTGGGACGTGGATGTAGGCCCAAGCGACCTGTTTTCCTTCGGGAGCTCTTGAAGGATCAAATAGTGTTGGCTGAGATAATAAAATAAACGGGCGCTCCGAAATTTTGTTGTCCCAGTGAGCTTGTTCCGACTCCACTAAATTTTCCAAAGTGCCGCCGAGATGTACCGTTCCTGCTCGCCGACAAGCTTCCCTTTTCCACGGGATCGGACCCGAGAGGGCCCAATCTAATTTAAAAACGCCGGGGCCTAATCGAAGTTTTTGCAACCTGTTCCGATAGCTAGAAGAAAATACATCTCCAACAATTTTTAATAATTGATGCGGATTTAAATCAAAGAAAACGAGATCACTTTTGGGAATATCTTGAATGGTCCGAATCCGCTGACTGGTGATCAGCTTTCCTCCCAATTCTTGAAAATAAGCTAACAGCGCATCCGAAATCTTCTGACTTCCCCCTTCTGGAATCGGCCATCCGACTGCATGTCCCGCAATCGCAAGACTCAAGCCGATCGCAGCGGAAGGGGATTTGGTGAGGGGAAGAAAAGAATGGGCCGCAATTCCTCCGAATAATCCTTTGGCCCAGCGATGTTTAAAAAGACTTTGGCAAAGTTGTGTCGCCGATCGCAGTCCCCAATAACCAAAGCGCATCATCTGAAATGGATGTCTTGGAAAATGAGCGGGCTGTAACATTTCTTGAAACAACTCTTTCCAATTCGACAAAAAGGGGGAGATCCATTGCTGATAAGCCTCTCCGTCCTCTTTCAAAGTTTCAGCGGTTTGTTCCACGGAACGAAAAAGCGAGGCAACCGAGCCATCTTCAAAAGGGTGTGCCAATGCGATCGGCGGATCGATCCATTTTAAGCCGTATTTTTCTAGCGGAAGAGTTTGAAAAAAAGGGGAGGCGACCGCGAAAGGATGAACCGCTGAACAGAGATCATAAGTGAATCCGGGAATGAGTTGCTCCGAGCGTGCCCCGCCACCGATCTGTTCTTCTCCCTCCACTAACAAAACAGAACATCCTCGTTGCGCCAAGGTAATGGCGGCGGCGAGTCCATTCGGCCCGGAACCGATCACAACGGCATTTTGGGTTGATGCTCTTGTCATCGAGACCACTCCATCGGTCTAGTATGAGCCTGGAGATACCGAAGGCAATGAAAAAGGGAGGGTGAATGGGTTTAATTATTCCGAAGCGAGGCGTGGTTGAAGTTTTTTCTTCACTGGGTTTTTCATAGGAGGGGAGGGAAGGGTAGTGACTGGAAGACCTATATAAAGAGGAGGTATTTTGGGGAACGGTTTCTTAAGATTTTTTTCATACTCGGGATCAATCTTATGACCAAATCCAAGCAGCAGACTGTAGAGGGCCATGGCGTGAAGTTGACCGTGTTCTTTCCCTTTCATCCCTTCAAAGGTCATTGCCGGTTTGCCGAGATGAAAATTCATATAACCAGTAGCACTATTGGCGGAGTTTGATTCAGCCTGCTTAATCCATTCTGGTTCAAACCGAAATTCTCCTCCCGATAATTTTTCAAGCCTTTGGTTGGCATATTGGGCGATTTGCCATTGGGTTTGTGCAGGGGTTACCTTATTGACAATGCGAGTATACACCCCTCCAGGTTCCTTAATCTTTTCTATTTTTCGTACCTCTTCTGGGATCCAATTGGAGGGGACAGGATTGGGATTGAAATTTTTTCCATTTTTATGATTTTTGACCACATCCGAAATGAAAAAAGGGCCCACTTGAGAATCGTGTAACCCCACCAATCCATCCACTACCCCCATAAGGAATTCTACCTTACGAACGATGACATAATCTCTTTGGTCATTAGTGAAGGCACGGTTGAATAATCCATTCATCGGGTTTGTGCTTTCACAGATCTCTCGCATTCCTCGATTGGCCTCGGGGAGCAAAATGATTCTTCCACTCTGAAGAGGAATATTTTGAGTCCAATGAAATTGTTTACGAGGATTATTTTCATGAAAATGAGGGGAAAAAACCAAGGTGGTGGGGCCAGGTTTTCCTGACTCGATGGAAAATACTTCCGTGTTATACTTCCATAAATATTTTTTTAAAGTAACCTTGATTGGGTCCTGACCATTCCGAAAATAAGCTTTATATTGGGTTAAACTAGGGGTTCCTAAAAAGGCATCAATATATTTTTGTCGAATGTTGTAAGGGGTATCTTGGGGGAGGTTAGGGAAAAAATCAGCCTCCCTTGAGGATCTTGCCTCTTCAGTAGAGGGGGTAAAATAACGGGTTTTTTCAAGCAGAGCAAAAGAACTTAATGGATTAAATTTAAAACACTCTCTCATGAATAGAAATTGTTCATGGGGGCTGAGGTAATTGGATAAATCTTTTAAAGTAGATTCGTCGGGGAATTGGCTCTCAACTCTTTTTCGGAACAGTGCAGATTTGTTTGAGTCGTCCATTACGATAAAATCTTTTAGGCTGACTGAAAAGTATTTCGAAAAACTTTCTGGCTCCTTTTGATCCAAAAAATAGAAGATACGATGGCCCGTTGGATCTATAGGAGAATCAATATATTTTGCTAGGGATTGAAAAAGGGTTTTGATACGAGTTTGAGTTAATTTTGAACTATTCGGTTGCAGTAATAAGGTGCCAAGGCGATTAACTGTCTTTAAAGTAAGATTAGAATCTCCTTTTAAAAATTTTGGCTGCCATTCTTCCTCTTTCCATTGTTGGCTGTAGAAATGATAAAAGGAATATGCCAAATCAAAGATTGAGAGTTCGTCTCCAATGGGGTTGACGAAGAAGATGGCCTACGCAGTGGGAATTATTGCTAGATTCAAAGGGATAAGCGTCTTCATTGATCGTATGTTTAACAGAGAGAGGTTCCGTTGTACTGGTTAGCTTTTCTTGAAGATATTTCAGAATGATTTGATAACCATCGCCAGTACAACTGCCCAGGTCTAGGGAAGTTTTTTTTAAGGGTGGAACCATAATATTTTTTTCTTCGGAAATTTTTCAAAAAAGTTGCTAAGGACTTTTAGGAAAAGCTTATGAAAATTCATCTCATCGGAATCTGTGGTACCGGCATGGCCTCATTGGCTGGGATGCTGAAGGCGCAAGGGCATGAGGTGCGGGGGAGTGATCAGAATGTTTACCCGCCGATGAGCACGTTGCTCGAAAATTTTAAAATTCCGGTATCGACTCCTTATGCTGTAGATAATCTTAAAGAGAAACCTGATTTAGTCATCATCGGAAATGTTGTGTCACGCGGAAATGTTGAAGCGGAAGTGGTCCTTTCCCAAAATCTACCTTATCTCTCGATGCCGCAGGCCCTGGAGAAATTTTTTCTTCCTGAGAAAATTCCACTCATCGTTGCTGGAACACACGGTAAGACCACCACCTCCTCCTTGCTCGCCTGGGTCTTAGAAGAGGCAGGGGAAGATCCTAGTTTTTTTATTGGTGGGTGGCCCAAAAATTTTGAGAGAAATTTTAAATTAGGAAACGGAAAATATTTTGTCCTCGAAGGGGATGAATACGACACCGCATTTTTTGATAAAGAATCGAAATTTCTGCATTACCTCCCTCAACATATCTTGCTCACTAGTGTTGAATTTGATCATGCCGATATTTTTTCAGACCTCGAACAGGTGAAAGGGGCGTTTGGTAAATTACTCAAACTTTTACCTCAAGAAGGAAACCTGATCGCGAATCTCGATTTTTCCGTGGTTCGTGAATTAATCAAAAGTTTTCCCGGTCACTTGGTGACCTACGCGATGAAAGAGGAGAATCGAGAGAAGGCCGATTATTTTGGCGAGGTGATGAATACCTCTCCTCAGCTCAATTTCTGTATCCTGACCCGTGAAGAAGGGAAAGAATGTTGTCATCATGAAGTGGGATGGGGGATCCCAGGCCAACATAATGTCAGCAATGCTTTGGGGGTGATCGCTTTATTAAGTTCGCTGGGAATTCCGTGGGAAAAGATTCAAAAGGGACTCAAGAGTTTCCAAGGAGTGAGAAGAAGGCAAGAGATCATAGGAGAGGCTAAAGGGATTCTTATTATCGACGATTTCGCTCATCATCCGACGGCAGTTTTAGAGACAATTGCGGCGATTAAAGAAAAATATCCTGATCGCCGACTTTGGGCGGTCTTTGAACCGAGGAGTAATTCCAGTAAGCGAGATATCTTTCAGAACGATTATCCAAAAAGTTTTCTTTTAGCCGACAAGGTTTTACTTGCGGATGTTTTTATGCCGGAGAAGGTGAAGGATGGAAAGGTGTTGGATGTGGAGGAGCTGGTTCATTCCATCAACCAAGATTCCAAAACCAAGGCACGACACCTTCCTGGAGTGGAGGCAATTGTTCAAACCTTGGCAAAAGAGGCTTTACCTGGGGATGTGATTTTATTTATGAGCAATGGAGGGTTTGGGGGGGTTCAAAAAAAGACATTAGATAGTTTGTCGTAGGGGCGGTCCCCACGTGGCCGCCCGTGTTCCCGTATTTTGATGCGGGGAGGGCAACCACTTGGGGATTGCCCCTACAGTTAATATTTCATTTATAAAGGAGCTCAAATCCATGAGAAAAATTTTCTCACTATTTTTATTTTCTTCTCTTTTTCTTTCCGCACTTTCAGTGAATGCCGCCACTCCCGTTTTTTCTGCCAACGGATTTGTTTGCGGTAAAGAAGCGACCACGGTGACCTGCAAAGGACCAATTCCCGGTGGTAAAGATACCATTACTGGGACAGGGCATGATCTGGTTTACCTCACGGTCAACACGTATGAAAAAGGGGCACCTGTTCGTTTCACCTATTTTAGCGATACCGGATGTTTGATTGGTTACACGTTCAGCGCCGGTGGGGCGCCGGTAGCGGCGGTGGCGAGTCATCGAGATGGCACCAAACAAAATTTTACGTTTGAAGATGGAAAATACGAAAAGATTATTCAGTATTGTTTGCAGGAGAGTGGCAAGAAGACAGCAGCCACCGAAATTCCGAAAAAATAATTCTCGTAGGGGCAAAACCTTGTTTTGCCCCTACAATTCACTTCTTTAATTTCAACAACCAATCGATCGACTTAGTTCTAAACCCGGCGGCTCCGGGGTGGCCCCCTCCGCCGTGTTTCAGTGCCAGTTTGCTGACATCGATACGGCTTGAGCGCAGGCTGAAATTCCAGACCGATCCGGTGTAATAAAAGACGATGGCAATGGGGTAATCCAGTTCTTTGTAAATATATTCCCCCATGTCGCTCGCTTCCTGGCTATAGTTGACGGCGTACGCTTTATGACCGTGAAATGTGACGTCGAAACCGTTACGGATGCCGTTCAAGATATTCACTCTTTGATAAAGTAGCGCCGATTCTCCCCGTTCTTTTAATTTGTTCCATTCCCTCCTCGAATTCATCTTGAGTAATTTTTTCCACAACCGACTCTCGGGGGTTAAGATCCCATTCATGTTTTTTAATTCCATGCTGATGGCGCGGGAATTGGGGAGTTTCCAGGTATAAAGGTCTTTGTCTTTCACATAGGCGATGATCTTGGGCATGGGGCGATTGGGAAACTCCATCTTCCAGGTGAGAGAAGCCCCTGATTCCTTCAGATTAATGACCCCCCACCCCAGTTCTTTTTCGATCGGGATCGAGGTGATGTGATGGTCATACCAAAAGACCGAATGCGCCTTTTTTTTCATTTCTAAAAGAATGGAGGCATCAAAGCTAAAATCAACCACGAAGACTTTCTTGTCGGTGACGCTAGGTTCAATCGGGTCGCCATGGTTGAGTGGATATAGCTTGACCCGTGGGTATTTATGTTTGATCACCGCTGCCGAAGCGGCGCCGTCGGTGCAATTGGCATGGTAGAAACAGATAATCTCTTTTGGTTTTTTCATGATTTTATTTTTTTTCAAAGATTTAAAAAATTCCTTTTTATTTTAACTTGGTTTTAACAGATAATACATCATATTTTATTAGGAGGTATTCTATGAAGAAAATTTCTCAATTGTTTTTTCTACTTATTTTATTGTTAGCGATGCCAACCATGGCACTCGATCCGCTTGCAGAGCGTACGGAACGGGATAAAGGGATGATCTTTGTGAAAACCCCGCTTCCCTCCTCCGATACGGTCATCGCTACCAATTTAAAAACCAATGAATCAATCAATATCCCGATCGAACAAGCGACCTGGATTCCGCTGGGAGATTATCGGGTTGATGTGAAGTTACAAGGTTATCAATATTCGCAAAACGTCACGGTGCAATCGACGGAGCGAACGGATGTGGTCGTTCCAGGCTACGGAAATCTGAGGGTCAATCCTCCCGACCCTAATCGAATGGTGCAGGTGTTCTCAAAAAATGGAACGAAGGTGGCTGAATTTCCATGCTCCACCGTCAAGACACTTCCAACCGGTGTGTATGATTTGAAAATTTCGGCCGGAAAAGATTTGATACCGCTCAATGATATTTGGATTGTTACCAATACGACTCGGGAAGTAGATATAAAATTTGAGAGTGTAGAAAGTAAAAAGAAATAGTCTAAAAAAAGGGAAACTTATGCATGAAAGTCGGACGAAGGCGGCGTTTGGGTTGGGGGTGTTTATTTTTGTCGGGTTGTTTTCGATCGGCTTTTTTATTTACAAAGCGGCGCTTCAAATTAAAGGGCTCAATCGAACTGTCGCAGTGAAGGGGCTTTCCGAACGAGAGATGCCAGCCGATATTGCGATCTGGCCGATCAAGTTTAATGAAGCGGATAATGATCTTGCTAACCTCTATAATACCATTCAACAAAAGACTGATTTGGTGACGAGATTTCTAAAAGCTAATGGAGTTTCCGACGATGAAATTACGGTGGCGGTCCCTTCCATCACGGATCGCCAGGCGCAAGCTTACGGAGAGACAGCGAATATCTCCTTCCGTTATTCAGCAATTGCGACGATCACAGTCTATTCCACTAAAGTTGATCTGGTGCGAAGTACGATGAGAAAGGTGGTCGATCTTGGAAAACAGGGGATTGCGATCGCGGGGCAAGATTACGAGAACAAGACGGAGTTTCTTTTCACCAAACTCAATGAGATTAAACCGGTGATGATCCAAGAAGCGACCAGAAATGCTCGCCAAGTGGCTGAAAAATTTGCTCAGGATTCGAAAAGCACCTTGGGTAAAATCAAATCGGCTCAGCAGGGACAATTCACCATTGAAGATCGAGATAGCACGACCCCTTATATTAAAAAGGTGAGGGTGGTTTCGACGTTGGAGTATTACTTGTCGGATTGATGGTTATTTCTAACAAATCTAGCAACTTATTCTTCAAACTGCAGAAAATAATCCTGCCAATCCCATCTAGTTTAAGGTCTGTTTCCTTTCCGAGGTTGGGATTTTCTACTGTAAAAACAATTATTTCATTTTTCCGCTCAGTTCACTAGCTTGCGCGGGCTTTGGATCTGTCATGACACCTATTGGAGGCTCACAACTGCGTTTTTCGTTTTCGGAAGGGTATCTTAATATCTTTGATGCCCTGTTAGGGAACCCCTCTACCAACCTCTCCACAACCATTCCGCTAAGCA
This sequence comes from bacterium, assembly GCA_041746775.1. Classification (GTDB taxonomy): domain Bacteria; phylum UBA10199; class UBA10199; order DSSB01; family DSSB01; genus JBGTGJ01. Next base: position 13,668 of record JBGTGJ010000171.1, on the reverse strand, counting down.
CGAATAAATTCTCTTTTCGTCAGAGTCCACTTTCGAATTTTTTTCAGCAAGTTGAGAATGCCAGGCATAATTTCCAAATCAGCAAAAAGTTTTTGAATTTCTCAAAAAGAGCGGAACGACTTGAGGCATGGTGTGGAATTTTAGAAAAGTTGCCAAGCGGCGCTTTGTCCTCTCCGAAGCTCATCGATCAATACACCGAGATCTTTCGGGAGTGGCTGGATTTGAGCAGTGACCATCGTCGACTGGGGAAAAATTCTGGATTGGGGAAGATTAATTTTAGACAAAAGCTGGAAACCCTTACCATTCACCTACTCAAGAACTTCAGTTACCTCAAACATCCCAGCGCCGAACCTGCGATTCAGCATCTGCTGCTTCGAATCATCGATCAGAATGATATCCATCTTTTTTCTTTTCTTAGTGCAAAGGGATTGGAGCGTTATGTCGACAAGACGGTCAAGGCTCAGAAATTATTGGAAGGGGCTAAAAAGATTTCTTCGGTTGAGGATAGACGTTCCGAATTATTAAAAAGTTTGCTGGTTTTTGCTGAGTTACGACTGACCGGAAAGGTCGTTGAGATGATAAGCACCTTTCGTTCCACCTATCCAATAAATTTCTCGGTAATCGAAAAATTAGAATGCTACTCTGCCCTTTCGATCACATTAAATGGAAGTGGATTAGATCAAGAGACGGAAATTCAAAAAGAATTTCAAAAAACCGCTCAAGAGGTTCGTAAGTACCAGGATCAAAAACTTTTCTTTTTGCATTACGGTGATTCCAAGACAAACCAACCGCGTCCGACAGATACCATGGAAAGAATCGAGATCCTTTCTTCCGTGCTTCGTGGCGATCAACTGCTTTTGGCCGAAGCGTTCCAACAGGCAGCACAAAAAGGGGGGAAGAGGAAGGAACTCCTGGATACGTTGACCTCGCGCGCTCAATTGTTGCGGAAGGAATTAGAACAGGCCGATGGAATTCCAGAAGAATATCGTTTGCAGAAATTGGCTCAACTGACTCAGGTGGAGACGATTTATAATCGATTAAATCAAGTCGAGGATTTCTCCTCACTCTCAACTTCTAACCTCACCGAACCTCAACGGCGGGCCTCCCTTAGTTTTCAGATGGTTTACGCTGGTTTGATCAACTGGGTGCAAGATTATACACGCAAATGTGGGTGTGAGAAAAAAGGGAAGGAATTAGAGGAAGCAGTTCTTAAAAATTTTCAAGAAGCGCAGCGACTTTATCTCTCCGGGAAAGTCGCTTCGCTTGAAGAAGCGTTTCAACTTACTTTTAAATACCCAAAATCGGAGAAAGGAAATCTTCAAGATTTTTTCTTCAAAGATCCGATCGGAAAAATTCCTGTCGGTCAAAAGTTTTGGCAGTTTCTTCGTAATGCTGATCGTTCGGAAGTTTCCTTCGCTGAGTTTTCTCGAGCCGCTCTGGTGCTCGCTCAATCTTTCTTCGAAACAGAGCAATATCTCGCTGCGGGTCAGATCGCAAAACTATTAGAAAATATCCCCGAAGTTTCTGCTTCTGCAAAAAAACTTACTAAAAAAATTCCCAGCGACCTCTGGGTCGCCATTCGTCGTGAATTGCGAAACGGCTCCATCATCTTTGCAGAGTCAAAAGAAGAGGTCCTCAAAAGTTCCGCGATGCTCTTGGTCGGTTTTGGTGTCGGAAAAGTCTTTGGGATCGCGGCCAAGTCGGCTTGGGTAGCGCGTGGTTTTCAAGGGGGAAGAATCACCCAGCTCGCCGCGAATTCTCCTTTCCTTTTTAAAGCTGGAAAGGTGGGAGCTCATTGGGCGGTGGAGGGATTTGGGTTTACCGCTTCTAACATGGGGATGAAGACCTTGTTGACTGGCAAGACCGATCACTTGAATGGGGTCCACTTTTTGAAAGAATGGGCCTCCATGATTCTGACCTTTGGAATTCTCCACGGTATTGGCGGTGCGATCACGGGTTTGGGGCGTCGTTTAGAAAGTGTTCCGTGGTTCGCGGCCAAAGAGACGGAAAAATTAATTTTAGAAAATGCTGGGAAACTCAAACTCCATTTAGGGGCTCGTTTTGGGTTAGGAATGATTCATTGGTTAGGAAGGATTCATGGTTTCACTCTTTCCGAATATTTAAGTGAAGCGCTTCCTCTTAAAGATAAAAAAAATAATCCATTTTTACTTCGCCTGGTGCAAAGCGCTGTCACCGATGGTCACATGATTCTTGCCCACAAAGGGGTCAATGCACTCTCCGGTGGACGGCTCAATCGTTGGGATCAAAATGTGGAGAAGCAGGCGATGCTGGTTCCTGCTTTGGCTAAGATTTGGATTGAAGGGAAAGGGGAGAGTCAAGAAATTTCTCCAACATGGGCCTATTCTCAGGGGCCGCGTCAACTTAAAGAAAGTCAGTTAGGATTTGTCAATACGCTATTGAAAGCAGGCGACTTTATTCCCGAAGCGCATCTCGAAAAATTGTTTGAAACACTCGATGAGTGCATTGATGATTTTAATACCAGGGCGGTTAGCTTTGGAAAGGTGGGGGCTGATCATCGTATCCGCGACACCCACCATTTTGAAAAAATTTATCAAAAAATAGCGGAGTCTTCAGCCGACTTATACTGGCAGGCAAAATCATTAACTTTATTAGCTGAAAATCCACATGCTGATCTTTCTGCACTGGTCAGCAAAATTGTTGGGCTGCGAGAAAAGGGGCTAAATGAAGCGGCCATATTAAGTGCGTTAGACTTCATTGTGATGATTCAGCCGGATTTTGCCAGTTCAGATCTATTTAAAAAAACGCTGGAGGAAGTTGGAGCGAAATCTCCAGTCTATGCTAAATATATTCAAAGCAGTCATGGTCAAGATAATCTAAAACTGCCTCAAGTCATCGATCCTAATCCTCAGCTCACTCGTTACCACCAACTTCTCAAGAAATACCAACAGTCCCATATTCTTGAATTAGTAGATATTTTAGACGAAGTCCGAGAAATTGCGGACAGTCAAGAGAAGATCGATTTTTCTGAAATCATTGAGCAAGCTCGAGGTATTGCTCGATCGGTCAAAGAGCAACGCACAACAAATTTACCATTTTCTGAACATCAATCGAAGATGATGGAGTCTTTAAAAAATGAATATCCATTTTCGGTTATTATTGCAGAGAAAATTATTGCCGAAGAACTTGAGGGCTCCCAGTTTGCTTCCTCATCCATTGTAGAAAAACTTCAAGACCCTAAGATCGCCAATGGGCTGATGAGACTTGAGTTTTACCGTTCGATGCTAGAGCGTCGCGATCTCTTGGCCGAGCAAAATTTTGCAGCCTTGCTAGGAAATATTAGTCATGTTGCAGATAAAATAAAAGGATTGGGGCTGGAAGAGGGAATTGGTTTGGCACTCCATACTTTGGTTAGTTACCAAATGTTTTCGGGCGAACAGAACTTGCGCTCAGTTATTCAGATGCTGCCTCATACTTTTAAAGCTGATCGCACTCCCACCTCATCCACTTACGAGATTCTCGACAAGCTGCTCAATCATTATCAATTTTATTCTTATGACCATCTCGAATTATTGCTTGAAGTCATTGATCAAGCGATTAAAGACCCTTTGTTGAAGGCAACGACTTTTGCCAACGTGGGCCGCCATCCGACCCGACAAATTCGGTTAGACGATATTAAAACGATTCTTTCTTGGATTGGAAATTCTGGGGCCGATCCCTCCGATATCGCTGCACTGGCGACTGAACTCCGCAAAGAGTTGAATGAAACAAATCCAGATCCTTTTGGAACTTCTTGGGTCGATGAAACTTTTAATGCCATTGAAAAAATAGGTGAAGAGGTGATTGAGGGTTCTTCACGTTTTGTCCGTGTTTCCGATTATACACCGTTGGAAACGCTAAGTGAGTTGGCAAAAACAGAAGCAGATCCACTAAGCTCACTTATCGAGGTTGCGAATCAGGGAAAACCGCGAGCCTTTGAATGGTTATATGAAGTCATCAAATTTCGAATCAAGCAAGACCCCGAACACCAAGATCTTTTAGCGGTATTTTTTTATTTAGAATCACAAGCATTTCAACCCAACAAGGTGGGAGACCTTGCCCTAGAAACTTTATTCCGAGTCGCTTTAGAATACCCTCCTGCGGTGGATTATCTTTTCCGTCTCTATCAAATGTGTTTTGGAGAACTTCCCCCGAAGCAGGGAGAAGATTTTGATCGATCCGACCGAGGGCTTCTTTTCTTCCTTTCCGAAAGAATCCAAGAAAGCCGACAATTACGGGCTGGGCTTTCTGGCACACTTGACCTCTCTTTACCCTCTATCTCCGGATCTAAAGGGAAGATTCTTGCTTCTTTCACCCTCGCGGGGGGCGGATTGCTCCTCTCCGAAGGGGTTGCCAATGCGGCTGAAACGGCAGTTAAAATATTTTCGGGATCGAGCGAGATGCTGGCTCCACTTGGAATTCTTGCGGCGGGGGCGTTGGCATTGTTTGGGATGGTTAGCGGCAATCCGTTTCGGAATATTCCTCAGCATTTAACGAAAGGGGTTGAAGATCCATTGTCGGTTGCCAAAGTACTCCCTGGGATTCCCGATCAAAGTCGACCTAATAACACATTCATGTTCGCATTGGGGAAATTGCTCAGCGGTTTAAAGGTGCGAGATCCTCAAGAGCTGATCGATTTTCTGCTGCGATCCGAAGCGGATCCGAATATTCTCAGCGATTTTGGTCAAAAAGCGGACTCGCATGCTATTGTGGGGGCTTTGGTCTCTCTCAGTGCCAACTCGAATTTGAGCACCGTTCAACCGATCATCATTGCAATCCAGAAGAGTCAGGCGAGTGCCTATTACAAAGCATGGGGACTAGGAAAGGTGGGGCGTCATCCTTCTGTGCAGGATCGTTGGGCCTTGGCTCAGGCGATCCTAGCCCTCGGTGCTGATGCCACTAAAACGGTTGAGGCATTGGGAGATCTTGCCCGCGAAGCCCAACCTCATGAACTGGAAAAAATTTACGAACAGATCCGAAAGCTCCCGGCGCGGGATGATGTCAAACTGGTTGCCTACAAAAATATTGGTTTAAATAAGCATGTGACTTCGCTTCGCATCCTGCTTCGCCAAATGGGGGAACTCAACGTCGAATTAGATTATAAGACACTTCAGTTGGCCGAGCTGGCGGCAAAAAAAGGGTCGGTCGATTCCGATCTAGTGATCGAAACAGCGCTTCAGATACCGGTCGATCCTCATTACCAAGGGATTGTGATCGGAAAAGCGGGATCGAGAGAAGAGGTGCTTGATATTCGGCCGTATTTGCAGCGTCTCCAGCAACCTCATTTTAGTGCCGAAAACCGCATGACCGGGTTGGGGTATCTTGGCCTTAATCCTCATCCACAAAACCAGCAGCTTGTTTTAGAGGCGATACTTCAGTCCGAAGTAGCCCCCAGCATTAAAATCCGAGCGATGAAGGTGATGGCGTCGGTAGCAGACGCTACTCTCATCCCCAAAATTTTTGATACGATTCGGACCAGCCCCCTCTCCGCAAGCGAGCGATTGGAAGCCCTTACAGAATTGGCAAAAAATCGTCGTCTAGATCTTTACGTTGAAACAGTGGCAGACGCGATTTTCAATGCGCCGTTAACCCATGAAAATGAAAAGGGGAGGGGCTTAGTAGAATTGTTGTCCCATCCCCATCTTGAGTATTCCGATTATTCCCGTTGGGTCGATTGGTTGTCGGAGCATCATCAGGATGGATTTTTAAGGGTCTTGGGGAAAGAGCATCCTCATCGTGATCGATATCTGGAAAAATTATTTTCGCAAGAGCTTGAATCTCCAACTTCTCATTCACGAGGTCGAAATGGGCTTTTTACCCTGTTTGCTGGAGGGGCACTGCTTCCCCTCCTTGAAAATGCAGCTTGGGCAGGCCCGAAAAAAATAGATGGCTCGGAGTTAAGTTGGTTGAACTCGCTCTTTTCTGAAGTGTCGGCCAGAGATCTTAGTTTTTACGGGGCAACTTTATTGGGACTATATTTAGGTTATAAAATTCTAAAACCTCATTTTGAAAAGAGTGAGGCCAAAAATGAAAAGTCCAAGAGTAATGACGATTCTGCTGCAAAGACGTTGCTTCCGATAGGGATCGGGCTTGCGCTGTCTTCTCCCTCGTCAGCATACGCTTACGATAATTTAAAATTGGAACCGATGGTTGCTTCATTGCGGAATTATTGGGCAGGGGCGCAGCAGGTATTTCACGATGTCGTTTCTAAGATTTCTGAATTGCCTGGTGGAAAATGGTTGGCCTTAGGAGGGTTAACACTTTTGGGGATTACCGGAACTCTTTCAGTGAAGGCAGTTCGAAAACGTTCTAGAAAATCCAAACTGGTAAAATTAAATGAAAAAGAAGAGCGAATACAAATTCCTCTTCCACAATACGACGAAAACACCATTCCGCGCTCGCTTGCCGCTTGGACCGCGAGCACTCGCCAATCTAGAGAGGATGATGCTGCTAGATCTCCCATCAAGATAACTTTGGGAGAAGAACAAAAATCTAGCGAGGCTAGTGAGATTCCGGAATACCTTAAGATGGAGATTATAGAACCTCGCGAGGAAGTTTCTCCCGAAGGAGAGAGAACAAGAGATGAATTAGAGCCATCTCCCTATGAAGAAATGGAAATGACAACCCATGATCCCGAAGTAGTTGCGAAAAATTTTGATAAAAGGTTTCATCTCTACTTCACCATAAGAAGCCACTTGCAAAAAATCGCAACACTCAACCGGGTGTTGATAGTCAATAGTCTGCAACAGATATTGGTTCCTCTTACCAGGTTAGTGAAAGATCTCGATCGGTTGCGCCCCTATTTGGTGGAAGATCCCAATCGTTTACAAATGGCTCAGGGAATGCTGAGTGAAATTTTAACGGAATTGGAGAAATTTGAGAGTGTTGAGGTTCCATCCAAGATGGACGTGGTTGAAAAGACTCGGCAGGTTTTAAAGGATTATTCTGAGCCGGTTTGTAAGGAAGGGGAAAATCACCAAGAAGCGATTCCGATTCCCGGAGATCCAGGTACTAAAGCGTTATTGTCTATTGGAGCTGGTTTAGGTGTTTCATTGCCCGAAATCGTTCATGCCATGGTTTCTGGAAATTTTGTTGGTGATTTTTCCAATCCGATTGCTTGGTTGGCTGCTGGGTCATTCCTTCTCGCCGGTACAACTGTTTTGTTAAGAGCGAGAAACCCTTATCACGAGCCAGCTGTTGTAAAAGAATCTCCTCGGGTGACAGAATTAAAATCGGTTCTAGAAAGTAGTTTGTGGACGATCCAAGATCATATTGATGCAGCAAAAGAATTGGGGAATCGAAACGCAATCACGGCATTTGATTTATTATGGGCTGCAGTGAAAGAACCCCGTTACGATATGCTGGTAAGACTTTCGGCCGCAGAAAGTCTAATGAAAATTGATCCTGATGAAGCCTTTAAACTATTAAATTCTATTTTTAAGGATGGTCATCAATATACTTCTGATCTTCGTCTGGGGGTTATTCAACTTTGGGGAAAAAAGGGGGAGAAAAGGGCGATTGGTCGTTTATTTAAAATTATTGATTATCCTCCCACCGAAGAAAATAATGTCATCCGAGTTCATGCCTATAAAAGTTTAGATGAGGTCCTGAGTAAATAGGACACTCAATCTAAGGTTGACTTCATCCGATTCTTGTCCAAGAAATAAATATTGAAAGGAACTATGATGGATAAGAATAACCACGAAGTTATATTGGGCCTCATTCAAATGAAATGCGAAGAGGCACCAAATAAAAATCTCGATCAAGCGATCTCTCGTATTCAACAAGCAGCCAAGGCTGGTGCGCAAATTATTTCCCTGCAAGAACTTTTCCGTTCCAAATACTTTTGCCAAACCGATGATAAAAAGTTTTTTGACTTAGCTGAATTGGTTCCTGGTTCCACCACCGAAATTCTTTCCAAAATCGCCCAAGAAAATAATATTGTTCTCGTCGCATCTCTTTTTGAAAGAGAGGGGCATCATTATTATAATACCGCCTGTGTCATTGATGCCGATGGGAGGTTTTTGGGGAAGTATCGAAAAGTGCATATCCCCGATGATCCAAAAAATTATTATTCTGAAAAATTTTATTTTGAAGATGGAAATCTCGGCTTCAAAAATTTTTCCACCAAATACGCTAATATTGGAGTTCAAGTCTGCTGGGACCAGTGGTTTCCCGAAGGGGCTCGCACACTGGCGCTGCATGGAGCACAAATCCTTTTTTATCCCACTGCGATCGGTTGGCAGGTTGGTGGTAATCCCGAATTAGGACAAGCGGAGCAGGATGCATGGGTGACGGTGCAGCGGGGGCATGCGATCTCCAACACCGTTTTTGTAGCGGCGACGAATCGAACCGGAGTGGAAGATCATCTTAATTTTTGGGGGAACTCGTTTGTTGCTGATCCACTCGGTCGTGTTCTAAAAAAAGCTTCTCATGACAAAGAGGAAAATCTTTTGGTCAGTTGTGATTTGGGCAAGATTGAAGAAGTTCGAAAAGATTGGCCGTTTTTAACATGCCGTAAAACAGGGATGTATTCTCTGTGAAAAATTTTCCGCAAAACCAAACGCCAAAACAACTTGGTTACCGGATGCCTGCTGAATGGGAACCGCATGAAGCAACTTGGCTGACTTGGCCAAAAGATCCGGTGACGTGGCCTGACCGTGTTCCACAGGCCCAAGAGGTTTTTGCGCGGATGATCGAGGCGTTAACACCCGGGGAAAAGGTTCATCTTTTGGTGGATGATGCCAAAGCGGAACGTGAAGTTTTGCAAAAGCTTTCCGAGAAAAAAATTCACAAAAAAAACCTTCTCCTCCACCATATTCCTACCGCCGATTCTTGGATTAGGGATTACGGTCCCATCTTTGTGAAGAAAGATAATGAGCTTCTCATCCTCGATTGGATATTCAACGCCTGGGGGAATAAATACGAAGCGCTGCAACACGATGATCCTATCCCACAAATCATTGCGCCACTTCTTGATCTCCCCTTACTCAGGCCTGCGATGATTCTGGAAGGGGGATCGATCGATGTGAATGGAAACGGAGTTTTACTGACGACGGAACAATGCCTCAGCAATCCCAATAGAAACCCCAGTCTATCGAAACAAGAGATTGAGTCCAACCTCCAAGAATATCTTGATGTTCAACAGATACTTTGGCTTGGTGAAGGGATTGAAGGGGATGATACCGACGGGCATATCGATGACATCACGCGCTTTGTTTCAGTCGATACGGTGGTGACGGTGGTAGAAGAAGACACTCAAGACCCCAACTACCAGCCGTTGCTAGAAAACCTCAAGCGTTTGCAATCATTCAAACTGCCGAATGGAAAACCGCTTCAGGTCATCAAGCTTCTGATGCCCGACCGTGTCTTTTCCGACGAAGGGAGATTGCCAGCCTCCTATGCCAATTTTTATATTGCCAATGAGGTTGTTTTGGTTCCGATTTTTCGTCAACCCAAAGATGAGGTCGCTCTTTCCCTCCTCTCCAAACTTTTCCCTTCCCGAAAAATTGTCGGGATCCCGTGCGATGATCTGATTTGGGGGATGGGGGCGATTCATTGTGTGACCCAACAGCAGCCTGCCTCCAATTAGACCAGGGACAACGGACCAGGGACCACAGACTAAAGATTAAATTTTAGAATCTATTTTTTTGGGGAGATCGATTTTTTTGACTTTCGATACGTCCAGCTTTGCTGGAAAGATAAAACTACGATTCAGTGCCTTGGGGATTTGCACTAAATCCCCCTTCCCATTGTAAGTAGCGTAAAGATCTTCTGAGGTAAAATTAAGTGCTGACGATTCTGTCACCTCTTTTAATTCCCCTTTTGGATCACGAGTAAAACTTTCCACCGAACGAAATTTTCCTGGTTCAAATTCTTGCTCAAAAAGTTGGTAGATCTCCTCTAAATAGTAATAGGTTCCTAGCCAGCTCGTTTTTTTTAAGTAGGTGAACCGTAAAATTCCACGATGAATTGGTTCCCCAAGAAGAGTTTGAGAAGGGATATTTTTTTGACGAAGTTGGATGACCCGTTGAGTCCCCGCTTGAGTCCATTTATCTTCGAGATGCATGGTCAAATTCAAATCATGATCAAGATAGCTACAGAGTTGAGGTTGTAGATTGAAGCGATGAATCCATGAAGGGATTTCAAAACTGCAGGTGACAAATCCCCCAACGCTAGGGGGGGAGTTTCCCAGTTTTTTTCGCAAATTCATTTTTCCACTTTTTACATGAAACTGAAAACCTGAATAATAATCGATACGAGTGTGAGGAGTATTTTTCCAAGGTTTCAAGGCAAGAATGAAGAAAATGAGAATGCCGCCGAACAAAATCATCAAAATCCAACGGAAAGATATTTTACGCCAAGATCCTTTCATGATTTTATGCCGTTTTTAAGTCTAAAGGTTGAAAATTCTATCTAGTTTCATTAAAAGCGATATATACCCTCAAGAAAGGAATCCCCATGAATTTAAAAAAATATTTTCGATACTTTGTTTTTTTTGTGTTGTTGAGTTTTCCTCTAACCGCCTTCAGTCAGGCGACTAAACCTTTAGCGAGTTCCCATATTGCCTTTTCTAAAGATGGAAAGGTGAAAGTGAGTTATCTCCCCCTCGGAGCCTCGCCTCAAGATCTCGATACTTATAAAATCGAAACTGCGATGCTGTTTTATGCCTTTGCGATGAACAAGCTTGATAGCGCTGCGCAAAAATCGTTGATGACCCAGGTGCAAAAAGGGGTCAGCAGCATTGCAACCGATCAAGGACTAAAAAGAGGAGATCTGATAAAAAATAATCCTGTCATCCAAGCTTACGTAAAAAATCCGGTCGAACAAAATCTCGAGATTAAATTTTCTGAAATTAGTGGGAAGGGGAATCAGATTGAAATTCTTCCCCAGGCTTTTCCCGTCAGTGCCTTAGCCCCGGCGGTCCTCTACTTTTTTCAAGATTTAACCAACACCCTTCCTGAAGGGGGATTAAGATTGATGGTTTTAGCGATGGGGGGGATGAATAAATGGTATCGCGAAATAGGAAAAGCGAGTGATCCCAACAGTTTGATTCAAGCCCCGGTTTACGCCTTAAACCTTGCAGTCGATATCGTGTCGAAAATCAGTGGAAAGAAGATGTGACCTGTTTAGACTTGAAAGGAGTCTTGTGATGAAACGTTGGTACTCTCTATTTTTTCTTCTTGCTAGTTTGATATTTATTCCCATCTCCTTCTCTCAAGAAGAGCCGATCAAGGTAATTCCGATTGGAGACACGATTAAGCCGGAAGGAAAAACCGAACCAAAGCCAGAACCCAAGCAGGCTCCAGCCCCTGCTCCGACGGCAGCACCAAAACCAACCGAACACAGTACACCGATTATCACTGCCCCAAAGCCTGAGGTGGCCCCCAAACCAGCTGTCAAAAAACGTAAGCCCGCTCCGAGTTTAGTAAAAGCAGGGGAGAGTTTTATCGTCGAACTGCAGACGGTATTAAGCAGTGGCCTCAATCAGACTGGCGACACCTTTTATTTTCGCGCAGTAGAAAACGTCGGCTCCTCCTCACGCCCGGTCATTAAAGCGGGAGCGGTTGGAACTGGAACAGTAACCAACGTGGTGAAAGAGAAGAAAAAGGGGAATCTGGCGATACGTTTTGATACGATTACTTCTTCCACAGGGGAAGCGGTTCCTGTCTCCGGTGGCACCGAGCTAGAGGGGCAGGGGGGACAAGCGGTGTTAACGGTGGGGGATCGATTCACGGCAACCCTACCACAGAAAGTGACATTGAAAGGAAAGCCGAAGAAAGAGACCGAACCTGTCTTTGATAAAATGGGATGGGTTGAAATTAGCGGCAAAGGGGTTGATGCCGATATCGTTAAAGGGTTTGTGAAAGGGAATGTTGGAATTATTCTAGAACCCCCTAAGGGGATGTCGATTGAAGATATCGATTTAAGTTCGGTGGTTTTATATCGGGTGAATAGTTTTGTGATTCCACAACCGGTGTTTGCTCAACTTGGTAAACAAAAATCAGGCGACCAAAATAAAAATGGGGTATCAGATGCGGCACTCACGATCCGAGGATGGGATTTTATTAAGTATCAACCTCGGGGAAAAAATGTCGTTTATTTTATGGGGAAGACGAAAGCGGGAGAATCGTTTGAGGCGTCGACTCCGGTGACGATTGATTATTAAGTTTCTTAGCCCTTCCCCTCGGAAGCGGGTGTTGCCGAATTCCTCTCCCCCTTTGAAAAGGGGGATCAAGGGGGATTTTGTGAACAATAAGGTACCTTCAAAATAAGTGCTATATCTGCCTGACGACTTTTCCCCCCAATTTTCCCATGCTTGTGGCAAAGAGTCGCCGGGTTTCGGACTTGAGAATCAAGGACAGAGTGACATGAAAACTCTTCTTTGGAGATCTGCGAAATTTCCTAGTTTGAAATAATTGTATTTTTCCCCCTTGCCGCATTGCGTCCTTAATTTTCTTCATTCTCCTCTTTTCTTTGGCCCATGCTTTGCTTTCATTCTGAAGGTCTATTGAAAGGGGTGAATAGGGATGGCCATTCAAGCTGCAAACAATCAATCCGTTAATCGACTTGTCGATGAGTTTCTAAAATATTCCGACACTACCTTTGGTACTTACCGAGATGATCAAGAGCGTCTTTTGGCCGTTGTGGGAGAAGTAAATAAAATCGGCCCCGAGGCAAAGAAGGTCTTTATTAAGACCCTCTATAAGAAACTTCCTAGTTTCGACATCGATTCCCTCTTAAACCTCGATAGCAAATTTCGTCAGGAATTTGGCCCCAATTTAAGGCCTGACTTGATTCGTGGTGCCTTGGTTCGTAAAAATATGTGGTTCATGGATCGAACCTATCTTGCCCGTACTTTAGAAGCCTATGAAGGAAGACCCATTTATCAACCCAAGGGTTGGGAAGCTGATTTAGCAGCGGTAAAAAATGTGGTCGATCAGAGTCGATCGCCGGGTACATTCTGGGGGGCGAGTACTCTCTTTGCTCTGCTTCCTCCTCAAGGGAAAGTTGTATTCACTATTGTATTAGGAGGTTTATCAGTCCGGAATGGAGCCGAGAAGATCAACCAAAATCTTACAACCGCGAGTCAGGCAAAAGCAGGTTCGAAAGAACAATGGGAAGCGCGTGAGAAAGTAACCCAAGGTGCAGCCCAGATCATCCTGCCTGTTTTTCCTTTTTTAGGAGCGATGCGAGCGTTGCGAAATTCTCAAGTAGTTCAACCTCCGGCAGCAACCGCGCAAGCATCTTCAGCAGCAAAACCAGCAGCTTCTCCACAACAGAATTCTTCCAACCAAATTCCAAAAGATCTCGAAGCTAGTTTACGAGCTGGGACGCTTTTTGGTGGAAAGCAGAACACTCAAGTAAATACTGGTACCGGATTTGTTGTCCCTTCGCGCTCATCACCGGGGGCTTCTCAAGGGACTTCAGGTGGTTTAGCTGAAAATATTTCCCCGGCAAAAAATGGAACGTTTATTTCTACTCGAACAGCTGCGTCCGCAACAAATTCCCAAGTGCAAGCTCAAGCAAAACCAGAGGTGGTTTTTAAATTGGGACAACGAGCACCAACCGAAATTAATCCACAGAAATTTCCTTCAACAAGTGTTCAAAACAAAATCAGAGATCCACAGACTATTGGGCAAATGCCGG
>JBGTGJ010000170.1:0-4172 GCA_041746775.1 bacterium | reverse complement strand
TCTTCCTTTAAAATTGAAGGTTCGCCTTTTAATTTTTTCTTTCTTGGTTTTTGAGCCCCATTCGGAGCGAGCCAATATTCTTCTTCAGGAAAAATAGTAGGTAATTCCATTGTTTCTTGGTCTTCTTCAGGATCAATCATTGGCCCTTGAATCTCGGCCCCGGGAACAACGACGAACTCATCAGAAGATTTTTTCTCCACCATGTCCCCTTGGAAGGCACTCGGAAGAGTCATCGGTAGTTGGGAATTGCCTGGTATTAGTTCGACTTTGTGAGATGGAACGATACTGGGAGAAACTTCTACTTGAGATGCTGCAGAAGTTCGATTCATGGCGGTTGCCTTTACTTCTGTCGGAGCTAGCACGAATGGTGTTCCACCTGATCTGGAATTAGAAATACCCAAGGCCCCACTGGCCCCTGAAGGTCCACTGCCGCCAACATTCCCAGTACTCCCTTCCCCCATCACCATGCTTCCGTTGGGAAGTTCTACTTTTCCTAGCGATGTCTCCACAGTTCGTGGAGGGGGAGGCACATTTCCAGGGCCCACTTTGAGTTGGGGATGAGGATTCCAAATCCCTGGTGGAATATTTTGATAGCCATCATAAATATCCGAAGGAGTTTTTGGTTGAATACGATCAACTCGAGCTACTTTGGAGAAATTTAGGCGAGCGGTTAATGCTTCTGTTGCAGAGGTGGTCGCGGAATGAGTATTCGGTCCCTGTGCTGTCTCGGAAATCATTTCAAGAGTGGGAGGAGCCTTGATTCCCATCCCTTTAATCACAACCCCTGTGAGCGGCAATGCAACCAAAATTCCCCCACTCACCACTCGCGCCGATTCACGAATCGTTTTTGGCGGTGGGGTAAAATATTGAATATTCAACCCTAACCATTGATTAAAAATAGTATGTGTTAATCCCGCGGTGAGTGTATTTAAGCCGCCGTAGAAGATATGATTCGCCGTATCACCAACGATAAAAAGCGGATTCCCCTGCAAGCTCCAACTATAGGCACGACACAAATTACGAAAAGACCACGCTCGATCTTGGCCCAAATAAGAATCAATCCCGGTAATTCTTTTTAATAGATGATTGGGAGTTTGAATGATTGCCCAAAGGGTATCTCCAATTCCTAAACCGATTTGTGCTCCCGCTGATTGAGCATTCGAACTAGGATCGTCACACAAAACTTCAGTGCCGAGTTTTCGACAGTGCATTCCATTTTGTTTAGAAATATTTGGTGGAGTCATACCCCGCTTATCCCTTTGAAAATTACCCTAAAAACCCTGCTTTGCACCTTGGTGCTTGGTCATTAGAATATCGGTACTTTTTTGAAACAGTTGCTATAATATGTACAATGTAAAAATTGATTTTATCTTATTGATTTTATTATTAAAAATTAGATTTAAACTTGAATGATTTCTTTTAAAGGAGGGGGCCATGACGATTACCAACCCACAATCAGGGACCAACATCCACGAGATCTCCCAAGGGATTTACCGGATCAACACGCCAATTCCTCCTAGCCAAATACCAGGGGGATTTTCTTTCAATCAGTATTTGATCATCGATGATGAGCCACTTTTATTCCACACCGGGCCGCGGAAGATGTTTCCGCTGGTGCGAGAAGCGGTGGCCAGTGTGCTTCCAGTGGAAAACCTAAAATATATTTCCTGTTCTCACTTTGAGGCGGATGAGTGTGGTTCCATCAATGAATGGCTAGCGGTAGCTCCACATGCCGTGCCGTTGGGTGGTCGGCTGTTAACGATGATTTCACTCAATGATGTTGCAGATCGACCGGCAAAAACGCTTAAGCATCAAGAAACATTGTCACTTGGAAATCACTCCGTCACCTGGATCGACGCCGCTCATCTGCCACATGCGTGGGAGTGTGGTTTTCTGATGGAAAATACCACCAAGACATTGCTCTGTGGAGATCTGTTTACTCAAAGCGGAGACAAACTACCGGCGTTGACCGAATCCGATATCCTCGAACCGAGCGAGGAGTCCCGGAAGAAGATGGATTATTTTTCTCATACCCGTAACGTCGCTCAGTTAATGGAACCTTTGATCCAGGCCAAGCCGACGACGCTCGCTTGTATGCATGGGAGTGCGTGGCGTGGGGATGGAGAGAGACTTTTGAGAGATCTTTCAGTGAGTTTGGCAAAATAATAAATTTTCTATCAAAATCTTTCATCTTAAATTTAACTTGTTAAAATCATTATATTAATCACGTATAGTATTTAATTAAGTAAGCTTATAAACTTTCTTTTAATAATACATATAAGTATATAAACTTACTTTATTATTTACAAAAGCAGTTTATAAACTTATATTTTTAAAATGATGATTAATTCCAATATGGCGAGGCTTCAGCGTCAGCAGTTGGAGCAACAGTTTAAAAAGGAGAGGAGACTTCCGCTCCAGTCACCTCGAAAGGGGTGGATTTTTGCCATCCGCCAAAGCCTTGGCATGACTGCATCGCAACTGGCTCGGAAACTTGGGATCGCCAAGCAGAGCATGAAGGTTATCGAAGAGTCGGAAAAAAAGGGGACGATTACCGTCACCACTTTAAAGAAGGTGGCAGATGTTTTGGGTTGTCACGTCAAAGTCATTTTAATTCCCAAAGAACCCCTCGGTGATCTTTTAAAAAAACGCGCCATCGATCAAGCTACCAAGATCGTGCAACAAACCGATCTTCAGATGAAGCTAGAGAAGCAAGGGACCGATGAGCAATTTCAGAAACAACAAATCGAAGTATTTGCAGAAGAGTTAGTAAGGAAGTTGGACCGCCGACTTTGGGATGATGTGCTATGATCGATTTTTTGGAGAATATTCCTGATCAAACTCCGCTTGACCCAGATGAACTCAAAGATCTGCTTCCAGATCACATCAGAACCCAAAAGAATCTTAATGAATTTGAAGCGGCTAATATCGAGCAAGCTATCAAGAAGCATTTATTTGCAAAACGACGTCATGATTTTTCAAATCCTGAGGTACTGAAGCGTATTCATCGGGACATGTTTAATCAGACATGGAAATGGGCAGGGGAATATCGGAGGTCTAGTAAAAATCTTGGTAAAGACTGGTGGATGATTCCAGAAGAAGTCAAAAAAGTTTGCGACGACCTAAAATATTGGCAGGAAAATAAAACCTTTACCCCCATCGAGATAGCGATTCGATTTCACCACAGACTTGTGGTGATTCATCCTTTTTCCAATGGCAATGGGCGGCATGCTCGGCTTGTCGCCAACATTTTGATTCATGAAATGGGTCAGAAGATTCCCACTTGGGGCTCAGTATTATTGAGCGACAACAATACTGACCGAAATGCCTACATCAAAGCGCTTCGAAAGGCAGATGAAGGGGATTTTGAAGAGCTGATTCGGTTTGCGGTTTCTTGAAAGTTCACACATTACTTCCAACCCATTCTATCTAAAATATGTTGCAACGATGGATCATCGAGCGACAACGGCGGGAGATAATGATCGGCCCATTCCCTGATCCACCAATCGGAAGTGTGGTCCTTCTTAGTGGGAAATCGATAGTGATAAAGTTCGGCACGAATATATTTGGGAAGTTCTTTTCCAAAGGGACTTTGCTTCATCAAGCTTAGCGTGTCGGGATCTCCCTGCAGCAGCTTGGCCACCAAATTTATAATCCAAGGGTGATGCTGATAAGTCGACATCGCCGCAAACCACATCTGCCAATCCAATTTATAATGATAAGGGGAGACGATGACCGGCATACGATGAACATCTCCCGGTTTTCCTTTAAATTCGTATTCCTTCCATTTTGTTTCGGAGGTGATGACATCCTCGTCGGTTCCTTCGATGATAATTTCATATCGATCTCGCGTGATGCTTCCAAACGCTCCATAGGTATTGACCAAATGCAACGGTTCAAAACTAGCATTCATCTTTTGGCGTCGTGAGATAAGATTGCGCGCCGGCTTGATGCTCAAAAATAGAATTCCTAACGTGACAGCTATGATGATTCCGTGCCGAAAATATGAAGTGGTCACGTCGATGGGATGTTTGATCGAAAAGAAATAACGAAGAAACCGATCATCAAAGCAGGAAAATGCAATCACGATGGTGATGTAATTGAGCCAAGAGAGATTTCCGCTTAAGATTAATGTCAGCTGAAAAAGAATTGTTAGAACCCCTGCCGCATAT
>JBGTGJ010000169.1:0-4523 GCA_041746775.1 bacterium | reverse complement strand
TAAACCGGAATCAGTTTCATCGAGTATGGCTAACTTGGGTTCTAGTATCGCCATTTGTAATATTTCATTACGTTTTTTTTCGCCGCCAGAAAAACCTTCGTTCACGGCGCGATTAAGAAAGACAGGATCCATCTCTAAAAGTTTCATCTTCTCTTTGATGAGCACGAGAAAGTCGATCGCATCCAGCTCTTCGAGCCCACGATGTTTGCGGATCGCGTTGAGGGCGGTTTTGAGAAAGTAAGAGTTGGCGACCCCGGGGATTTCAATCGGATATTGGAAGGCAAGAAAGATCCCTGCACGTGCCCGCTCTTCGGGGGACATTTCCAATAGAGATTTTCCTTCATATAAAACTTCCCCTTGGGTGACATGATATTGTTCTCGTCCCGCTAAAACTTGCGCCAAAGTACTTTTACCCGAACCGTTCGGTCCCATGATCGCATGGACTTCGCCGGGACGGAGATTCAGATTAATTCCTTTGAGAATTTCTTCATCACCAATTTTGGCGTGGAGGTTTTTGATTTCTAACAAGTTCATGTTGGTTCCTTTCATACTTAACCCACCGCCCCTTCTAGACTGACGCTCAATAATTTCTGTGCCTCGACGGCGAACTCCATCGGTAATTCTTTAAATACTTGTTTGCAAAATCCGTTGACGATCATGTTGATTGCATCCTCTTCCGAAATTCCACGTTGTTTGCAGTAAAAGAGTTGGTCTTCCCCGATCTTGGAGGTGGAAGCCTCATGTTCCATCTGCGCGGTGCTGTTCCTGATTTCAATATAAGGGAAGGTGTGTGCTCCGCATTTATCTCCCATCAACAGCGAATCGCACTGAGAATAGTTTCGCGCATTGGTGGCCCCTTTGTTGATTTTCACGAGCCCACGATAGGTATTCTGCCCGTGTCCTGCCGAGATCCCTTTCGAGACGATCGTGCTGCGAGTATTTTTTCCAATATGAATCATCTTCGTCCCGGTATCGGCCTGCTGATAGTTGTTGGTCACCGCGACGGAATAAAATTCTCCGACCGAATTGTCACCCTGCAAGATGCAACTTGGATATTTCCAAGTAATAGCCGATCCCGTTTCCACCTGGGTCCAAGAGATCTTGGAATTTTTCCCCTGACATTTTCCTCGCTTCGTCACGAAGTTATAGATTCCCCCTTTGCCTTCTTTGTTTCCCGGATACCAATTCTGCACGGTGGAGTATTTGATCTGGGCATTGTCAAGTGCCACAAGTTCTACCACGGCGGCATGTAGTTGGTTTTCGTCTCGCATCGGAGCGGTGCAACCTTCGAGATAACTGACATAACTGCCTTCATCCGCGATGATCAGAGTCCGTTCAAACTGTCCTGTTTGTGAGGCGTTGATTCTGAAATAGGTGGAGAGTTCCATCGGACAACGGACCCCTTTCGGGATGTAGCAGAAGGAGCCATCAGAGAAGACTGCAGAGTTCAGTGTCGCAAAATAATTGTCCGAGTAAGGGACGATAGAGCCGAGATATTTTTTGATGAGGTCGGGATGTTCCTGAACCGCTTCCGAAAAAGAGCAGAAGATAATTCCTAGCTCTCCCAATTTTTCTTTAAATGTGGTTCCTACTGAAATCGAATCAAACACCGCATCGACCGCAACACCCGTGAGACGTTCTTGCTCTTGTAATGAGATTCCCAATTTTTTGAAGGTATCCAAAATTTCTGGATCGATCTCGGCGAGGCTTTTCGGTTTGGTTTTTTGTTTGGGGGCGGAATAATAATAGAGTGATTGATAATCGATCGGCGGATAGTGCACATTCTGCCACTTTGGCTCTTCCATCGTCAGCCAATGGCGATATGCCTTCAGTCGCCACTCCAACATAAACTCTGGCTCATTCTTTTTGGCGGAGATCATCCGAATCACATCTTCATTGAGTCCGCGCGGAACTGTCTCCGTCTCGATCGATGTGACGAAACCGTATTTGTATTCTTTCTCGGTTAACTCTTTTAATGTTTGAGTCGCATTGCTCATAACTTCTCCTACATTCATTCTTTTCTGTGCGCCAGGTCGGCAACCGTGGTGGCCGAAAGCAGTGAGTAAATTTTGTAGTTCAATTCGTAAAACGGATCTTTGATCAGACAGTTGTCCCATTGGGGACAGGTAATTTTTTCTCCGTTAAAACATTCTGCAACGGCAAATGGCCCTTCAAACACTTCCACCACGTGAGCAACCGAGATGTCTCCCGGACGCTTCGCCAAAACATACCCCCCTTTAGTGCCGTGCACCGCCTTGATTAATCCATTCGCGGCAAGCTTCTGTAATACCTTAGCAAGTAATGGTTGGGGGATGTGATACGCCTCGGAAACTTCTCTCACACTGGTGATCGATTGGTTTTGGTTTTCGCGGCCAATCATGTGTTCAATGGCCAGTAGGGCGTATTCAGTTTTTCGGTTAAAATGAAGCATAATCAAGACCGTTTAGATCTTACATAACGTTTTAAATGATCTAAATATTTCACTTATAAATCAATAGGTTAAATTAATATTCGCGTTCTATTTTTCAATACAAGACTAAATCAGTCCTATATAAAAGTCAACGCCCTATAGTGATTTTGACATGGGCTGTCAACGGAGGAAAAAAAGGGGGATTAGGCACGATCCTTGCTAATTTTCGTGACCTAAAAAGAGAACAAAAATGATTAGAAAATTGTTTCCAGTTTTTGCCAAAGAGAGAGATAATTTTACTTGTAAAACATCTAATGTGTGCATCCCCTGAAGGGAGGCTTAATATGTTATATTATACGATTGTCTTTTTTATTATCGCCCTCGTTGCCGCTATCTTTGGGTTTACCGGGATTGCAGCAGGGGCGGCGTCGATTGCTAAAATTCTTTTTTTCATTTTCTTAATCCTTTTCATCATTTCACTTATCGTTCCTCGATTTAGGGGACCGCCTTCGTGATGTTATGAATGAGGGTTAATCTTTTTATGAAAGGAGCTCCATATGCAAGAAAAACAAAACCAACAAAACCCACAGCAGGGACAACAAGACCAAGAGAAACAACGCCAACAGCAACAAGAGAGAGAGAAGCAACAACGCCAACAACAGCAACAAAATCCCAATCGACAGCCTGGCGAGCAGTCGTATGAGAAAGGAAAAAATACTCAGCAAGGACAGTAATTAATTTTACTCCCTCTATTCCAATAAAAAGGGGTTTTGCCTAAAAGCTTTGGCAAAACCCCTTTTTTTTATGATCTCTTTGATTTGGACTCAGCCGGACCACTCGTGAACCGGTTGGTCGGCTTCTTGTTTGCGAAAGTATTCTTGAGTCATTTTTTGAAAATCACGACCATGATGCTCGATATATTTTCGCTGCCAGACTGCCCCGGTTTGCATTTTATCCACTCGAGGAAGGATAACCTCTTTCAAATAAGTTTGTTGCTCCGATTTGTCTATTCCAAGATCGGATAAACCTTCTTGAGCCATTGGGATGAATTGATCGATGATGAGAGTTCTTAGCTCGGTCTTTACCCCGATCCATTCCACGCTCGCTGAGAGTCCATGTCGAGCCGCTTCGTAAAAATTGCTTCGAGCTATTTCAAAAGGGATTTTATTTTCGAGACGTTCTTGTGCCATTTGATGAGTCAAACCTAAGAAAAATGCGACGTTCCCTACGATGTCGTGCAATGTGGGGCCGGCGGAACAGACACGATGTTCGACGCGGAGATGAGGGGTGTGATGATTTTCTAATCCAATGATGGGGCGATTCCAGCGCCAAATAGTTCCGTTATGTAGCCTCAAATGGGGGAGCTGATCCGATGATTCTTTCATTTTCACGGGAAGGATCACCGGATATTTTTCTAAATTTTCTAAAAACAACTCGAATAATGATTTTTTTAAATAACCTGAGCCGAATCCAACCCGCTCATATTCAGAGGTATTCGGAACATTCACCGCTTGTTCAAAAAGCGGAATGCGACTGTCCTCCCACAATAATTTTCCAAACAAATAAGGGGCGTTCGCTGCGATCGCCACCATCGGAGCCGAGGCGATTAAGGATGCATTATAGTAGTTGACCATCTGGGCATCCCCCATCTGTAAATGGATTTGCATCGAGGTTGCCGCTGCTTCGAGCAATACATCGCGATGAGTGACATTTAACATATCTTTTCCTTCAATATGAAGGTGCAGGGATCGGTCTTTTCTTAATTTCATCAATTCGTGGTCGAGTGCTTTAAATCGCTGCAGGTTAGACATGTTTTTGGTCGTGAGTATTTTTTCATTTAAGGTAGGCAGACAACCAATCATGATGACATGAAGATTCAATTTTTCGGCGTGGCGTTGCACCTTGTCCCATATTCTTTTCATTTCAAGATACAAATTTTGAAGAGCATGTTTCGATAATTTTTGCGGAGGGATGTTGAGCTCAATATTAAATTTAGAAAGTTCCGGGACGACTAGTGGATCATTAAGACTGGTTAAAAAATGTTCATTTTCTGGCACCGGTAAAAAATTTTCATCGACCAAGCAGGCCTCAAGTTCTAAGCCGACGGAGTGCT
>JBGTGJ010000168.1:0-13068 GCA_041746775.1 bacterium | reverse complement strand
GCCGAGGCTGTTTTATCGAGGGTGTCGGCAGGAAGCGGTTTCATCATCTTATCGTAGACGTAGACTCGAACCGTTCCATCGTCACTTCGAGTGAGTTCTGCTTTATATACCAAAGGGGCTTGGATCCCCTTGGATGCATCTTTAGATTCCACCACGGCAGTGATCACGCCACCGTAGTTGCCGGTATCGGCGAGCTTGGGGCCATGCCCCTCATCATGGGCCAAGATCGGACTGGTCCAGGCGAGTATTCCCGCCAGTAGAATGATTTTACTTTTCTTCATATTAGTCTCCTTGTTTTAGGGTTGAAGTTTGTCTTGTCGCGCAGAGCGAACCCATCGCTCCACCGACTTTTTTCCAAATTTGTAAAAGATCGCTGGAGTCACCAGGATATCGAGCAGCGTGGAAGAAATGAGCCCCCCGATGATAACTACCGCCACCGGATAAAGGATTTCCCGCCCTGGCTCTCCCCGAGAAAAAGCGATCGGCAACAATGCGAGAATCGCGGACAGGGCGGTGAGCGAAACGGGAACTAATCGTTCTAACGAGCCGCGAAGAATCATCGATTTTCCAAAAGTTTCTTTCTCTTCCTGAATCAAATAAAGGTAGTGGCTGATGAGAAGGATCCCATTCCGGGAAGCAATTCCACAAAGCGTGACAAAACCGACCAGAGTGGCGACTGACAGGGTCCTTTCCGTCAGCAGGATAGCAACCACGCTTCCGATCAACGCCAACGGGATGTTTATCATGATTTGAAGACTCAAAATGACGGAGCGGAAATGGAGATAGAGGACGAAAAAAATTCCAGCTAGAGATAACAATCCCAAAAAGAGAATGAGTCGGGAAGCCCTTTGTTGGCTCTCAAATTGCCCACCGTATTTGATGAAATATCCTGGCGGAAGTTTGATGTTTTGGGCGATGCGTTCCCGAACTTCATCGATCACGCTGCCTAAGTCTCTTCCTTGAGTGTTTGCAGAGACGACGATCCTGCGAAGCAGATCCTCGCGGTTGATGATATTAGGACCGCTCGCCGGATAGACGTTACTCACTTCACCGACCGTAACTCTATCACCAGTTGGGAGTGTTTTTATCGGAAGCGACTTGATCTTTTCGAAATCCTCGCGGGAGGTGTCACTAAGCCGCATGAAGATTTCAAACAGTCTTTGTTTTTCTAAAAAATAGGAAACTGTTTTTCCGTTGAGAACGCTTTCCAAGTCTTCGGCCAACGCTCCGGCCCCAATCCCTTTCTGCGCAGCATCGATACGGTTGATCGCAATTTTCAATTGAGGAACTAACACGAGTGGTTCAGTCTGCAGGTCGACGAGACCAGGGATATCCTTAATAGTGAACTGAATTTCTCCCCCCAAGCGGCGAAGTTCCGCCAAATCTGGACCAAAAACTTTAATCGCCAACTGGGCACGAACTCCCGAGAGGAGATGATCCAGCCGGTGGCTAATCGGCTGCCCCAGGTTGACCCCCAGATCTCCGAGTTTAAGGATATTCTCTCGGATTTCTTGGAGGACGATCGTTCGATCACGTCCCCCTTCCTTGAAATCGACATCGATCTCATGCCAATGAACCCCCTCGGCATGTTCGTCCATCTCCGCGCGCCCGGTGCGACGCACTGTCGATTTCACTTCAGGACTTGAAAGGATCGCCTCTTCAATTTTTTGTCCCAGCTCATCTGAAGCGGCCAGAGAGATACCGGGACCGGCAGCAACCCCAATCGTGGCGGTTCCTTCATTAAAGGGGGGAAGAAAATTTTTTCCAAGCCAAGGTAACGAACCCAGAGCAGCTAGGACAAGAATCAACGTGATGATCAGGATGGTGTAGGGGTGGTCAATGGTTCGATTCAATATTTTTCCCACACCACTTTTTAAAGTCCGGATAAAAAAACTTTCACCTCTCTCGGAGAGCGAAGACTTGGGCAAAAGATAATAGCTGAGCACCGGCGTAACCGTCACCGAAACGAGCAAAGAAGCGGTCAAGGAGACGATATAGGCGATTCCTAAAGGGGCAAAGAGTCGCCCTTCCATGCCGCTGAGTGCGAAGAGTGGAATAAAGACGAGGACGACGATGACCGTCGAAATAACAATGGAGTTTCGAATCTCGGAGGAGGCTTCCAAAACCACTTGAAGCGCTGGCTTCGGATTGGGAAGCGTTTTATTTTCTCGAAGGCGACGGAAGATATTTTCGACATCTACAATCGCATCATCGACGAGTTCCCCAATGGCAATCGCGAGACCCCCTAAGGTCATCGTGTTGACACTCAACCCCATCCACTTAAACACAATGGCAGTGATGACGAATGAGAGAGGGATGGCAGTCAAGGTAATCACGGTCAACCTGAGATTGAAAAAGAAAAGCATCAGGACGAAGGCGACCATGATTGCCCCGAGAACCAGTGCCTCTTTCACATTGAACATCGAGGTCTCGATGAACCGCGCCTGCTTAAAGAGATCCGATTCAATTTTAACCCCAGGGGGGAGGGTCTTCTGCAACCCTTGAAGCATGGTGTCGATTTTTTTCGTCAACTCGGTCGTGGCGGCGCCAGGTTGTTTTTGAATCGTCATGACCACCGCATGTTTTGCGTTGATGCTTCCTTCCCCCCGCTTGATCTTGGGACCGATTTTTACTTCGGCAATGTCTTTGACCAAGACAGGTCTACCTAGGTGTAGCCCAACTAATGAGTTTTCAATTTCTTCTAAAGATTCTGTTCTCCCTAACGGACGGATTAAATATTCTTTGCCTCCGGAATCCACGAAACCGCCGCTCGTGTTTTCACTGATCTGGGAGAGTGACTCTCTTAAATTTTCTAAAGTGATTCCGCGATAGAGGAGTTTTTGTGCGTCGATTAAGATTTGATATTGTTTGACCTCTCCCCCCATCACAACGACTTGACTCACACCAGGAATCGTCATGAGCTGAGGACGGACGTTCCAATCCGCGATCGTCCGTAGTTCCATCGGCGAAACGCTCCCGTCGGGGCTGGTCAATCCCACAAACTGAATTTCCCCCATGATCGAGCTGATGGGAGCCAAGCTCGGCGTCATCCCTTCCGGAAGTCTTGCCGTCGCAAGTTGGAGACGCTCGTTGACGAGTTGGCGATTGCGATAGATATCGGTCCCCCAATCGAATTCCACAAACACAATCGAAATACCGATTCCGCTGGAGGAGCGAACCCGAACAACTCCCGGTATCCCGCTAAGAGAGGTCTCGATAGGGATGGTGACGATCGTTTCAACCTCATCGGGTGCCAAACCATGAGCCTCAGTCAGGATCGTAACGATCGGCCGATTGAGATCGGGAAAGACATCGACCGGAAGACGACTCATGGTCCAGCCTCCATAGATTAAGGCTATGACCGACAATATAACGATCGTCAGACGATGATGCAGCGAATATCGAAGCAGGTGATTAATCATACCGTTTAAATAAAACTTCAAACAGATGGTGGAGTGAATTTGCTAAGCGCAAATCGACGGAGAAAGTGAGAGGCAAAAAAATCTCTCACCCAAACAAGAGTGGATTAAGCGATCGGAGGGGCGCGATTTGAATGAAAAAATTTAAAGATCTTGAAAGGAGGTGAATGTCCAGACTCGAAAAAATATTTTTGAATCAAGGAAGGGGAAGCTGGATACAGGAATGTTATAGGGAGGCAATCGCCGTTATGGATTTTTGAGGAAGTCAGTCCCCCTTTTGAGAGGGATGGCGAACTGTTTTGAAGAGCTAGAACGGTTTGAAAAATGGGATCTTGGGATTTTCCAGAAGTATGGTCTTCATGGGAATGGTGTTGGGGTAAATCGGTGTGATGATGCTCCACCCCCTTTTGATGAACCATGGTATGAAAAATCGCATAGGAGGATGGGGTCGCGTGGAATAAAAA
This sequence comes from bacterium, assembly GCA_041746775.1. GTDB lineage: Bacteria > UBA10199 > UBA10199 > DSSB01 > DSSB01 > JBGTGJ01. Next base: position 9,185 of record JBGTGJ010000168.1, on the reverse strand, counting down.
TAAGAATGCTAAGAGAGCAATGAATCCTCTCCATGATTTTAGATTCAAGCGATTTTTTTTGAATATCCCAAACATGCAGTATTAATAATTATACACAGCACTTCGATAGTCCAGTACCAAATTTTTGTCATGGCTCGGAATGATTTAAAACGTCCGAAAAATAAAATCCCACAATGGTGAGGTAACACCAAATTGTCGAGTAGGGTTCTTCAAGTGGTGTTGGAGATGATAGTGTTTCAAAGATTTACCAAGTGTTCCTTTCGGATAGAAGTGATGAGCGGAGTAATGGGCAGACTCATAAAATAGATAGCCGACAAAAACTCCCGTCATGATGAGAGCGGCGGCTGAAAAGCTTAAGGTGAGCAGCGAAAATAATAGATAAAATAGAAGTGCGAAAGGGAGACTTCCCGCAGGGCGAGTGATCACGATGTCAGGCTCATGGTTTTCGACCGCGTGGTGATGGGACATGTGAAAACCGGAGGATAACATCCGCCATGGCTCTTTGTCGGTGATCCAATGAAAAACAAATCGGTGCAGGATATATTCAATCAAAGTCCAAGCAAATACCCCGACTCCAAATAGAATTAAAGTTTCATTGACTGATCGAGGATGGACCAAAAGAGAAGCAGCAGAGATCAGCAAACCGAGTGGGATATAAAGCGCGACCGGCATCCAGAGGCGGGGGAAAGGGAAGGAGATAATTTTTATCAAACATGAATTCATGTTCACTCCACATCGAAATTTTACTTGGATATCTATTCTTTGAAAAGAGTCGAAATCGATTAGCGAGGGATTTTAAGTTTTTTCAGATTAAGCCCTGGGGGAGGTGGCGGAAATTTTAAATCCATCTCTTTTAAAGTTTTCACCACAAATTTTCCTACAACCAGATTGCGATACCATTTGTGATTGGCCGGGACAACAATCCATGGTGCAAATTTAGTACTCGTTGCGGAAAAAATCTGCTCAAAGTTTCTTTGATAATCATCCCAATATTTTCTTTCATGGATATCGTTGATGTTAAATTTCCAATGTTTCTGTGGGTCACGGGCTCGCGCTAGCAAGCGCTGACGTTGTTCTTCCTTGGAAATATGTAGAAAAAATTTAAGTAGGGTCACTCCATTCTGGGATAACATTCTCTCGAAGTCATTAATCTGATCAAAACGTTGCTTTTGCACTTTTTTCGAAATGGTACCGTGCACCCGAGGAACCAGCACATCTTCATAGTGAGACCGGTTAAAGATACCAATATAACCTTTGGGTGGAATTTCTTGATGCACTCGCCATAAAAAATCGTGGGAGAGTTCGAGTGGGGTAGGGACTTTAAATGATGCGACTTTACATCCTTGAGGATTGACGTTCCTCATGACATTCTTAATCGTTCCATCTTTGCCACCGGTATCCATGGCTTGCAAAACGATAAGCAATGCACGACTCGCATCGGCGTACAATAGTTGTTGGAGCTCATCCAACTTGGATAGTATTTTTCCTGTTTCCACCTCGGCTGCTTGTTTCCCCTCTTCGTCGTCAGAAAAATCTCCCGTGTCGTTGAAACTTATTTTTTTAAGTTTGAACGAGTGATTAGGTTGGAGAATATATTTTTTTATTGAGACGTGGAACTTTTCTTTCACAGGAACTCTCCCAACCCCCTCTTAACCCAAGAGGGGGCGATTGAAGACAGCTTTCACTTGAACACTTCATTAAATAATTTCATCATCTCTTGCCACGAAAGTTTGTCCGCCTCGGCATTGTAGGCGACCCCCTTCATCACCGTTTTGCCGGCTTCGGGAACCGTGAAACCATGACCAGCTCCGGGATAGGAAATAAATTGATAGGGAACTTTTCCTTGATCGAGTTTGGCTCGCAACTTCTGAACCGAATCCGCCGGGACATGAGGATCATCGGCACCATGTAAAATCAAAATTTTAGCTTTGATCCTATCGGTCGTCTCTGGAACCGGTAAGGGACCATGAAAACTCACCACCGCTTTTAAATCGGCCCCACTATAGGCCAATTGCAAGACAGTCGCTCCCCCAAAACAATATCCGATCGCGGCGAGGCGTTGGTTGTCCACTAAAGGCTGATTTCGCAGCACCTGTAATGCGGCATTGGCTCGGCCTCTCCAAACTTCGATGTTACTTCGGACCGCCTCCGCCATCTTACTGGCATCTTCTGAATGTTGGGTCGCTTTCCCTTCACCATACATGTCAGCGGCTAAGGCGACATATCCTAACTTAGCCAGCTGTTCGGCCCTTTTTTTTGCGTAATCGTTGAGTCCCCACCATTCGTGCACGACCAGAACGCCGGGTCGTTTCTCTTTAATTGAATCATCCCAGGCGAGATGTCCCTTCATCGTGATTCCACCATAGGAGTAATCGATCGTTTTTGTTTTGATCTCACCGAAGGCAGAGGGGGAGATTGCTAAAATGAGAAGTATAAGAATTATTTTTTTCATAGAGGTTATTTTGAATCTGAGCGAAAATTGTTTCCAGTAAAAAATGTAAAATTTGTGTCATCCCAGCAAGCTTTTAGCTGGGATCCATTTTATGTGATAGATATTTCCTTATTTTTGGAAGGGAATTTTACTATAGAAAATGGATCCCAGCTAAAGGCGCGCTGGGATGACATAGTGAGGAGGATGGTTTGAACAAATCCCGCTTAGAAGCATTTAGTGATGGTGTTTTAGCCATCATTATCACGATCATGGTGCTAGAGATTAAAGTTCCTCACAGCACCAATCTGTCCTCTCTAAAACCGTTAATTCCCGCTTTTCTAAGTTATGTCATGAGTTTCATTTACGTCGGAATCTACTGGAGTAATCACCACCATCTTTTGCAAGCGGTCAAGCAGGTCAATGGGAAAGTCCTCTGGGCGAATTTGCATCTGCTCTTTTGGCTCTCCTTGATCCCACTGACTACAAGATGGGTAGGGGAGAATAATTTTGCGCGGTACCCGGTCGCTTTTTATGGTTTAGTCTTATTATTTACGGGGTTGGCTTATTTTATTTTAGAACAAGCTTTAGTGAAAATTCATGGGGAAGAAAGCCCTTTAGGTAAGGCGTTAGGGAAAGATTTTAAGACAAAATCGTCGCTAGCCTTGTATCTCGTTGCCATCCTCATTGCCCTGAAAGTACCGTTAGTATCCTGTGGGATATATTTCCTCGTTGCACTTATTTGGATCATCCCCGACCCGCGTATCGAGAAAAAAATAGGCAAGCTTAAAACCCCTAAGAGTGAAAACAAATAAAGATTGCCTATTTATAGAAGCAGTTTATCATTTCAGGATATTTTTATTTCCATAACCTTATTCTCTCAAGGAGGATTATATATGAGGCGTTCTCTATTTATTGTTGCTTTAACTTTGGCATTCACCATGCCGCAAATGTTACAAGCGGCAGGCGATGCAAAGAAAATGGAACCATCTGCCGAAGCGGTTACTTATAACACCAAGGTCGCCAAGGTTCTCGACATCAATCATGAAAAAAATACAGTGTCTTTGGAGGGGGAAGCGGGGGCCAGGTTTGATCTAAAAGTTGATCCCATCAAGGTCAAGAATTTCAAACAAATCAAAAAGGGGGATCTTGTCGTGGTCCAGACGATGGATTCGATGGCCTTGTCCCTTGAAAAGGCAAAAAAGGGGGAGAAACCATCCATGGAAGAGGTCACCGTGACTTCCACCGCTCCTCTCGGATCTATGCCGGAAGCGCAGCAGGTTGAGACCAAACAGGTGACTGCTGAAGTAGTCAAAGTCGATAAAGAAAAATCGATGGTCGAACTGAAAGGGCCGATGGGAAATGTTTTGGCTCTTAAGGTCAAAGAACCACAAAAACTTGAAAACGTGAAGAAGGGGGATTTAGTCACCGCCACGTACACCACGGCGATGGCGATTTCTGTCGAGAAGTCTCCTAAGTAGTTTTAGCAAGGGGATTAAAGATGGGTCAAAACGACTTATCGATAATCCCCTTTGTTTTTTTGAGGTGGAATTAATGAAACTTGTTATTAGAAATTTTCTGTTTATTTTTATGGTGTTTTTTTCTTTGAATCAATGCTCTCCGAAACCAGAGTATCAAACGATCGCCGAAAAATTTATTGAGACCTACTATATTCAAATCAATCCCAAAGGGGCTGTTGATTATGCCCATGGCCCTGCCTTAGAAAAACTTCAACTCGAATTGCAAAGACTCGCGGGAATGGCTCCTCCACTTCCTTCGGAACGACCAAAAATGAGTTATAAAATTCTCTCCTGCAAAAGCGATACGCCCGATTCTGCCGAGTGTCATTATGAACTAAAAGTTCAGACCGACAAGATGAGGACCGTCCATGGTCAGCTTACTCTTGGTAATAGGGATGGGAAGTGGTGGGTAACGGAATTTAAGGATTAGAAAATCAAAAGAGATGCGGTTGCTTATTCCAGGTTTTCCATCTTCTGTATAATGCGTGAAACCGTAGCGCGAATGATTCCCAACACGCCGGGACGAAATTCCAAAGGTAAAAGCGGGTATAGTTCTGTTTCGATCTTCTTTTGCTCGACGACTGCTAGTTTTTCTTTAAGCAGCTGGGCAGCCTCCTTCATAGAAACCGACTTGGGTCTTGCCCGATTGATCGCTAATTCAGAAAGACGTTGTTTCAATGTCTCCACATCGAAAGACCCTAAAGCTTCTAATTGGCTTAAATCGTAAAGATCTCGCATGACATCTCGCTCCAACGTCGCTGCAATCTTGTGGGAAAACGCCTCGGGGATTGCCATGGAAGAAATGATTCTTCCGCTCAAAGAATATTTTTTAGCGAGAGGGGCGGTGGAAATCGGTTCGGGAGGTAAGTGGGTAGAGGTTTTTATATTCACTTCGATTTGGGCCTGTTGGGTTTTTGCTTCATCCTCGATATCGAGAAAAATTCCACGTGAATTGAGATTAATTTTCTTAACCTTGATCCCTTCGCTTTCGAGAGTTTGACTAAAAAGATCTCTCCAAATTTTTCGCGATTTTTTTGAGAGCAACACGAAATCCACATCCCGAGTCGAACGGGGACTCTGATAAAGAGCTAGCAACATTCCTCCTTTTAAAATCAGTATTTCTTTATATTTTTCACCAAGGAGATTCATGACCTTGGTGAGCAGTTCTTCAGGTGTCTTCATTGATTAATCCTTTCACGAATTTAATAAATTTAGGATTTTTATAGCGTTTCAAATAGCTCATTAATTTTTTCCGATTGAGCTTCTGTAAATTGACCTCACTCAAGGGGTCGAACACGTAACGAGCCCCTTTCATGTAAAAATACATCAGATCGAGATATGCCTTTTCGTTATCGGCAACTTTTACCCCGTTTTCGAGATTAGAAAAACCGAAGAGGAGATCGGGCTGGATAGAAAAAAATCGGATGCTGAACCCTTGAGTGGTTTCAATCACCGTTTTTCTTCCTGGATATACAAGAGAGACCGATCGCTCGGGGATCGTGCCAACAAGCCCATTTTTTGCCATCACCGAATCCATCGAGACGTATGCATTTTTCTTGATCCGAGCGCCGAGTACCCAAAGATCGAAGTTTTTAGTGACGTAAAATCCTCTAAATATTCTTTGCAAAAGCCCTTGCCGAATCAGGCGATCAATCACCTTTGCGTTTTTGACTTCGGATCCAGCCCCGATGAGGTTGCATAGGTCTCCAAAGGAAAATACCCCGCCTAGTAATGGGCCTAGTTTCTGCAATCTTTCGATTAGTTGGGGTAGAGGGTTATTTTTCATAATGTATACTTATTACCATAAAACGGGAATAAATATACAGTATAAATATCATTAAAAAAATCTTTTTTATCTTAGCTGGTAGGTTATCGAGTAAGAAATGTTTATATGTGTCTCATCATATCTGTGAGTTTAAAACGCCTTGTTTCCTAGCCTAGGCCGGGCTAATCTTTGAACATGAGTCGTTGCAAAATTGATAAAAATCCTATTTCTCCCAAGGCGTGTGAGGCGATAAATGAACTTAAAAAACAAGATAGTCCTGGGTGTCAGGCTATTTCGGATGAGGCAACTACTAATCAACTAGTACAATGCTTTAATGAGCTTAAGGGCATTGATTTGTCCCGGCACAAAAATTTCCCAACTGCTTGGCAAAATGTTTCAAAAGTAAGGAATATACTGAGAAGAGATTCTGTTCCTTTAAAACGGCAAGTTCCTTTTCGAAGCAATATTCCGAAGGACGTCAATTGCCTTGAAGCCTCTTTAGGGATTGTTATTGAGTTTTATTCAAACAAATCTTTGGCAATGGCGGAGTTAGAAAAGATCAGTGGAAAAGAATCTGGAAAATTTTCTGGTACCTGGCAGGCTTTTTCAAACTTGGTTAAGCGAGGGTTTAATATAAAATCCATCGGTCAATTTGACCATGCTCGATTTGGTAGAGAGGGTTATGATTACGTTGAAAAAATTGCTGGAGCCACGGTCGCCCAAAATTGGAGGGATAATGTAGATCTTGCTAGAGAACAAAAAAGAGCAAAGAAAGCCGCCCAGGTAATTGATATGCAATTACGGCAACCAACGATGGAAGATATAAAAAAAATGGTAGATGGTAATAAAATGGGGATTGCTTATGTAAATTCTTTAGCTTTGGGAGGTCGGTCCGGTTATGTGGGACATTTTGTGGTGATTGTCGATTATAATGATGAAAAAAAAGAAGTAACGATCCATAATCCGGGATTGCCTCCTAAGCCTTACCAAGTTGTCTCTTACAAAAATTTTCAAAAAGCATGGTATTCTCCAAATCCTGCCATGGCCTCCCTGATTATTTTGGAGCCTCGAGATACAAAGGATAAAAAGTAAGGCCCACATTTTGTTGAAAAACATATCCTCATGAATCTGTCTTCGAATCTTATATTAGCCGCCAATAGTATCATTGATGGAAAAGGCACCATTTCATCCACAAATAATGTCCGCGAACGTCTTCTAGAAACAAAAGCTAAAGTCCAAGAATTTAAAATCTCGTCGATTAAAGATGGTTGGGGAACGCCATTGCCAAAGAACACTGTGAGAGGTGCTTGTTCTTCCATCTCTGTAATGATTGAATCGCAGCGATTATTTGAGAAAAGAGAAGTCGATGCAGTTATTATTTCTGGAAAAGATCATATTCGATCCGACTTTAGGAATAATAAGGAAGAAAGAGATCAGTTGATGAAAGTCTATGAAGGGAAATATTCCTTTCTAGAAGCTTACAACCAATTGGCCCACGAGTTTTTAAGATATTGGAAGATCCAACCCGAAGAATTTCGTTCGCTTGCCGCAGCACTTTTTGAAAATCATTTTGGTGTTTTAAAAAATTCCAACCCCACCGTCGAGCCTCCTGATAAAAAATGGTTTGAACCAGTCACCGATCTGTTTCGTGGAGTCGATTGTGCCAATCCTAATGTTGATTTCGAGGGTTGTTTAATTTTTGGTACGACTGAAATTGCTAAGCGTTGTGGAATCGATCCGAAGGATTGCGTTCAAATCGTTGGTTGTAATCTCAAGCAGGTGGGGGAGGATTCTCTCAGCTCCATCCCTAAAATTGTAAACTGGTTTGGTCGCATCGATGGCAGATATTCCAAAATTCTTAAAAAAATTTCCCATCGCCGTGACAGGTGGACTTAATCTCGCCAAGGCTCCTTGGAATAATACTACTCTTCAAGCGTTGGTATCCGTTGTTTCTCGCATGAAACAAAAAAGTACTCTATCCTACGCAGGCATTTGCGATATTGAGTAAGATATAAGAATCATTATTTGTTACGAGGTACCCCATGCCCTTTGGTTACTACAAACGCCTCTCTCCTACTCAAAAAAAAATTTACGACAAAAGTGATGGTATCTCCTCGATTCAAATTCCGACACCCGCGCGGTTGCAACCTTATCTCAAAGCTGTTTCAGAAATCTTAGCGACCGGTGATCAAAGACATACGGAGCAGGTTACCCAACAATTTGTTTCTATGATGACTCAAATTTTTGGAGTTCCTTCCGTCAACGTTCGAGTCCTCGAGCGCCGCCCTTCACAAAAATGGGGGGAGTTACATGGATTATATGAGCGGAGAGGGGTGTTCCAGTCGCCGCGTATCACCGTTTGGATGCGGACGGCAAAACGAGAGCAGGTGGTCGCTTTCAAGACTTTTCTGCGTACGCTGCTTCATGAAGTGATGCACCATCTCGATTACACCTATTTGCGACTGAGCGATTCCTTTCACACCGCCGGCTTTTATCAACGGGAATCGAGTCTTTTAAAACAGCTTTGGCAAGTTCAAACAGAACCAATAAGTGAAAAAAAGCTACCACAGGTGATTTTAAATCCTATTTAAGACTCTTCGTTCTCATATTTCATTTTTTCTTTCTTTTTTTCCTTCAAACTCCCTTTCACCTCTTTTACCATTAAGATGAATCTTTTTTAGTGGCGTTCCCAGAGCATTGATTATTCTCAAAGGAGTCGACTCATGAAAAAAAAATCAAAAAAAACTTCCGGCAAATCGTCCAAAATTGAAGACCTTTCAAACCATACCGAGCAAACGCAAAATCACGTATTAACCACCAATCAAGGAGTTCCCATCAACGATGATCAGAACACGCTGAAAGCGGGCGAGCGCGGACCATCGCTTTTAGAAGACTTCATCATGCGGGAGAAAATCACGCATTTTGATCACGAGCGAATTCCCGAAAGAGTGGTACATGCGAGAGGGGCAGGGGCTCATGGTGTTTTTCAAGTTTATAAATCTCTGCGCACTTGGACCAAGGCACATTTTTTACAAAATCCGTCAGAAAAAACCCCTGTGTTTGTTCGATTCTCCACCGTGGCTGGATCCAGAGGATCCACTGATTTGGCAAGGGATGTTCGAGGGTTTGCCGTAAAATTTTACACCCAAGAGGGGATCTTTGATTTGGTCGGAAATAACATGCCAGTATTTTTTATTCAGGATGCGATCAAGTTTCCCGATTTGATTCATGCCGTCAAACCCGAACCCAACAACGAAATGCCTCAAGCAGCGTCGGCCCATGACACTTTCTGGGATTTTATCTCGCTGATGCCCGAGTCGACGCACATGATTATGTGGCTCATGTCGGATCGCGCGATTCCGAGAAGTTTTCGAATGATGGAAGGTTTTGGTGTGCATACCTTTCGTCTTATTAACGAAAGAGGGAAGTCCCATTTTGTCAAATTTCACTGGAAGCCGATCTTAGGAGTGCA
>JBGTGJ010000167.1:0-14922 GCA_041746775.1 bacterium | reverse complement strand
GACCAAATTTCCATTTTTAAATAATAAAAGTGTCGGAATTCCGCGAACTTTAAATTGCGCAGGAGTCGAAGGGTTTTCATCAACATTCATTTTAAACACTTTAATCTTCCCCTGATTCTCCTCAGCAATTTGATCGATGATTGGCCCTAGGGCACGACAAGGGCCGCACCATTCGGCCCAGAAATCGACGAGTGCCGGAGTATCTGATCCGAGCACATCGCTGACAAAGTTAGAGTCGGTTGCAATCTTGACATGTGGGTTGGCCATTGAAAATTCCTCCTTGTTCAACAATGGAAGTTAGTTCATTAATGGAGAGAATAGCGTGAAGGCAAGGAAAGATTCAAGGGATTGTGCAGCGTGAAGTATTTTAAATTAATCTTTGGTGGAACTCTGGTGACCTTGATGGTGGCTCTAGCCCTTCTCGCGCCAGTATTGCCACTACGTGCTCCCGATCAGCCACAGATGGCAGGGGAACTTCGTGGGCCATCGGCGCAGCATCTGTTGGGACAAGATGAAGAGGGCAGGGATGTGCTTTCTCGGGTGATTTATGGGGCAAGGCTTTCCTTATTTATTGGATTTTTTACCGTCTTGATTTGTACCGTGGTCGGTTCTGCTATTGGATTGATCTCGGGTTATTTTGGCGGAAGATTTGAAGAGGCGTTTATTTTTGTAAGTGATATTTTTCTCGCGTTCCCTTCCATCCTCCTCATCATTGCGCTCGCTGCCTTTGTTCCTCCGAGTATCCTTAATATTATATTTGTTCTCTCGTTAGTTGGATGGGTCTCTTATGCCCGCATCATTCGAGGACAAGTCCTTTCACTTAAAAATGTCGAGTATGTCCAAGCAGCAAGGTCGTTGGGATATTCCAATCGGCGAATTTTAGTCCGCCATATTTTTCCGAACGTACTTGGCCCGCTCATCGTGAATGCAACGATCAGTTTGGCGGGGGTGATCATTGCGGAGTCGACTCTTTCTTTTTTGGGTTTAGGTGTTCCTGCTGGCACTCCTTCATGGGGATCGATGCTCGATGCAGGGGTGGCGTATCTGTTGATTGCGCCGCATCTCTCGATTGTTCCGGGGATTGCGATTATGTTGGCGGTGTTGGGATTTAATTTTCTCGGAGATGGACTGAGAGATTATTATGATGTGAGGAATTGATGTCAGCATCCTTAAAAAAACTCGTCGGTTCTCTCCTCATCGTGGGTTTCGAAGGCCCTCGTGTCACCGAGTCGCTCCAAAATTTTCTCGAGCAATGGGATCTCGGCGGGGTGATCCTCTTTAAACGAAATATCGAATCGCTCGAACAACTCACTCAACTCAACGAAACCATCTATCGATTAGCCCAAAAGCCTCCGATCCTCTCCGTCGATCATGAAGGGGGAAGAGTATTTCGATTGCCGAGTCCGTTTACCGCATTTCCTCCGATGCAAAAGTTAGGAACTCTTTGCGCCAAACAAAAAAATGATGTCTCGGCGGAACAGGTCGGAAAGGTCTTCGCGCGTGAGCTCCGAGCGGTTGGGTTTAATGTCGATTATGCACCAGTGCTTGATGTCCACACTCAACCCCAAAATCCAATCATTGGGGATCGCGCTTTTTCCGAAGATCCGCAGCAGGTGGGACAAGTGGCGATGGGATTCCTGCGCGGCTTACAATCCGAGGGAGTTTTAGGTTGTGGCAAACATTTTCCCGGGCATGGGGATACCTCGGAAGATTCTCATCTCACTCTTCCGGTGGTGAATAAAAGTTTGGATGAGTTGCGACGTTGTGAATTCATCCCCTTCCAAGCGGCAATCCAGCAAGAGATTCCGCTGCTCATGACCGCCCATGTGATGTACCCCCAAATCGATGCTCAATGGCCAGCGACGCTCTCAGAAAAAATTCTCACCGAAATTTTGCGAAACGAACTTGGGTTTCAAGGACTAGTGATCTCTGATGATCTTTTTATGAAAGGGATCACGTTGCAGTGGAAGGTGGAAGAGGCGGCAGAACGCTTTCTGAGGGCGGGGGGAGATTTGATTCTCCTTTGCCACCAAGAGGCCGTCCAGCGCCGCGTGGCGGCGGCTTTGGTTCATCAGGCGGAAAAAGATGAAGAATTTCATAAGCTCATCATTGCTAAGGCTGAAAAGGTTGCAGCATTTCGGAAGCGCTTGGCGGTGGGGGTTGTGTCTGATGATCTAGGTAAAATTGGTTGTGAGGGGCACCAGAAGATCTCCCAAATGCTCACCTAATCCCATCCCTTCCGCAACATTGACCTAACCCATGAGCGATAATACACTTAACAAGATGGGACGTGTTATGTCCCGCTGCGTCAATATTTTGTGCACTTAGGGATATTGATTTTTCTGGAGAATTATTCATGCCACCTGTTGATCCGAGTATAAATAGACCGGTTGATATTTCGCAATCAACACCTCCTCCCCCCACTTTTTCCGCAGAAGGGGTGAAGGTCCCACCTCAAGCTCCGCCTGGAGCGGAAGATGCTTTTAATCAGTTCTCTCAAGCGCTTAGTGAAAACTTTGGGAATGTCAAAGAGTTGGTGACCGAGATCGCTAATAAGGCGAACCTTCTTGAATTCCAAGTTGGTCAACAAATCGGAGCTACTGCGCTTACCGAAACCGCCGAACGACAATACGTCCAAGGTAATCAAGATCAGACTCAGCAGACGAAAGAGAAAGAGGTTGAAAAAGGGGATCGCTATACCGAAACCAAATCTCGAGAAGATAAAAATAATTTAGGGAAGCTATTTGAAAACAAGAATGCTCGGGATATTCAAAAGGCCTATCAGGAGTATATCGCGGGGGAACAGCGTCTACCGAAGGATGGTAATCAATCAACGAAAGATGCTTCTGTTTTACAAAACGCTGGAAAACAAGAAGTGGCGAAACAACAAGATCAACTCGCCCGAGGGCCTCAAAAACAAACTGGTACACCAGAACAACAGAAAACATCTGCTGAAGCGGCTTTGCGCCAACCTCAGTTAACTCCTCAGCTAAAAGCCGACATTAAAAAATATGAAGGGTTGCAAAAACAGATTGCGGAATTACGTGATCAACTACAGCAAAAAGGGGTTCAGGAAAAATCGGCAAAAGAAAACTCCCTCAAATCCCAACTCATCAAATTAGAAGCGGATGTCTCTAAGTTAAAAATTGCCCTCGAATTAGGTGGGGTTCTTTTCAACACCCAGGGGAAGGTTGATAAAAAATCCAAAAAGGATGCGGAGGAGGTTAAGAAGGCGGAGAAGGGGGAAGAGACGGAGGAGACAAGCAAGGAGGGAGATTCGAGTTCAAAAAATACCAAGCAGATCGCTCATCGGTACAATCCTGTCCGATCCTTACAAGATGGGGTGAGAAACAACTTTACCCCGATTTCCGGCGACGAAAAATCTGCGAAATCGAGGCAAGATTCGCTTGGTTTAGAGGCAATCAAACAAGGTTTAGTGACCGCCTTCACACATGCGCCCACTACTGTAACCGCCAATGCAGTTCAATTGGATCAACAAGGACAGGAGGGGGATCAAGGGAACTTAGGTCGAAGAGGTAAAAATCAACAAGAACCGGTAGAATTTGGTTCGTTGGCATCGCAGGCAAAACTAGATGGGTGGGGACAGGTCCAAACCTCTGGTGCCCCGGTGACCGTGGCGATTTTGGGGCCTGACAGAAAGATTCGAAATCTTTACCAACGAGAGAATGTACCGCCAGAAGTGGCAGAGGCAATGAAAGGGTTGGCGGGGGTACGTCAATATATTCAAGCGAGAGCAATGGCCCCAGCCAGTGATGGAAATTATACCTCGGGGATGATGGTTAAGTGACGGAATTAAGACTTTTTCCGCAACTTTAAGGGGCCCAAAGGCCGACAATCGGTTGAAGAGTTATAATTTTCACAGGAGATTTCTATGAGCTACGCAGGGAATGATTTGGGGTATGAGATGGGGTATGAAGGGGATGATTCCTCTTTTACCTCAATTCCACACATATTTTCGTCTCCTAAAAACAGCCATGTTACTTACCAGATGAGTCGAGTTGGTGATCCTCTCGATGCAGCTTATAAAAGCACTGGAGAGACGTATAAGGAAATTTTTAAAAACCCTTCAGATAAAAAAACCGTTGAGCAACCTCCCGCTCAAACCTCCACTGCAAAGGATGAAACTAAGTTAAAAGGGGTAGAAAAATCTAATGGACCCAAGGACGAAATTCCCGTGGGTGACAAGGGGTCTTCTACCAGTGTCGCAAAATTGCGAACCGAAGTTGAAGGCAAGAAGCAAAAAGAAGAAAGAGCAGCTTGGGAAAAAAAGTTGGGGACACTACTTACTCCTGAAGAAATGGATATTGTGAGAAGTCAAAAGATTCCTGGAGATGAGTTGAATGAGTCTTGGAATCCAAACAAATACCCTATCCTTTGGGAACCCGATTCATACAAAACCAAGCCAAAAGAATATGAAGCGGCGAAAAAAGAGGCTAAAGAAGACGCATTAAGCAGTGTTCGAGGTAGAATTATTTACGATCAAGCTGAAAAGCTTTATCAAAAATACCCAACTGTTTATTCGCGCGATACCGCTTATGCATTGGTAGCCCAATATTTTCGAGAAACTGAAATCACCGATCCAAAGACCAAAAAAACAAAAAAAATTGATGCGGATGCGGATTCTTTACAAGATATTAAAGTAGTAGAATCCAAGGTTAACGAACGGATAAATAATTTACCTAAAGATCCAGCCCAACTTGAAAAAGCTCAAAAGGCTGCTTACCAAAACGCCTATGACTATGAATCGAATGCAGTAGCAGATGACTTTAAACGTCAAGTTGGTGAATTAAATAGAAAAGAGGCAAATGAGGTGCCCTCAGAATTAAAAAAAGAGGCAGGTTATTATACTCGCCTATGGTTAGCTAGTAAGAAGGCGAGTGAGCCTGGAGAAATTAGAGATTTGAGGACAAAATTTAACTATCAAGATGTCGTCAATTTTTATCATTCTTTGCCTAAAGATAATAGAGGCAGTGTTTTAAAAGGTAGTCCAAGGGTAAATGAGTTAGAAAGAGAAGCAAATATCGAGAATACAAGAGGTTTGGATAAGAAAGACGAAAAGGAGCTCACGAAGGAAGATATTGTTTCACGAAGAAGGGAAAAAACTAAAATAGCAGAAGAGAAGCGAGCTCAAGAGGCTGAATCCGCAAGAGAACAACGGCAACTAAAAATCCAACTCGACAACAAATTGCGTGATTTACAAGCAGATCTCGAAAAAATGAAGTTACAAGGATTGCAGCAGAAAGATTACGGTGCTTTTCAGGCAGGTCTTCAAGCGTTTCAAACGACTTATAACGGTTTGCTCCAAGAAGGTTTTGCAATTTCACGAATTCAGTTTCAACAGTTGATGAAAGAAGCTGAACAGTTGGGTAACCTGGCACGGCAAATTGTAGCTCAAATGCTTCAACGGGGGGTTGGGCCTCGTGGCTAGTCTGCTAGTCTTCTAGAGAGCTCTCCATTTGATTCCATCTCCGCCAACTCCTGATACCCCCCAATCATCTCATCACCGATAAAAATCTGCGGAACCGTTCGCCAGCCGGTTTTTTTCTTGAGGGCGAACTTGGCATCGTCGTCGGTGACGTCGATCTCTTCGAAGGGGATTCCTTTGCGTTCCAATAGTGCTTTGGCGGCGTCGCAGAAAGGGCAGTAGTCGGTGGTGTAGATGGTAATTTTTGGCATATCTATAATCTCTTGCACTTCAAAACTTCGTTGGTTAGGAGCTCCGCATGACTTTGGCACTTATCATCCTCTCTGCGGCCCTTTTTTCCGCTATCTTATTCCTCATTTTCAAACAACGCCAGATTCAACTGGCACTTTCCAAAGAACCAGAGTTTCAAACCCCCATGGTCCTCCTCCAACAGCAGGTTGAGGCGTTACGCGAACAAGTTCGTGCCAATCTGGAAGGAAATTCCCAGGTCCTTCAAACTCAATTGGGGGATTTAAATCGACAGTTAAACGATCGATTGAAAGACTCCAGTCAAATGCAGCAAAAGTCGCAAGAGTCGTTGAATCAGCGTTTAGATAATGCTGCGAAAGTTGTCGGAGAGGTTCAAGGGAAATTGGGTAAGCTTGAAGAATCGAGTCAGCGATTATTTGAAGTGGGAAAAGATATCCGCTCACTTCAAGAAATCCTTCGTGCCCCTAAACTCCGCGGTTCCCTAGGTGAATATTTTTTGGCGGATCTGTTGGCTCAGATTCTTCCCAGAGAGCATTTTGAGTTGCAGCATGCTTTTAAGAACGGTGAAAAAGTGGATGCGGTCATCCAATTGGGTGGCAAGTGGGTTCCGATCGATGCGAAGTTTCCCTTAGAAAACTTTCAACGGTTTCTTGCTTGTGAGCAAGAAGACGAGAAAAAGAGTTTTAAAAAGGCTTTTGTCAGTGACGTTAAAAAACATATCGATGCGATTGCCAATAAATACATTCGTCCCGATGAAGGGACGTTTGATTTCGCGCTGATGTTTGTCCCTGCGGAGAATATTTATTACGAAGTGATCGTCAAAGACGAAATTACCGAAGGGGATCACCAATTGGCCAACTTTGCGATGGGAAGAAAGGTGATTCCAGTCTCGCCGAATACGTTGTATGTTTATCTTAATACGATTGTTTTAGGCCTAAAGGGGTTGCGGATTGAAAAGGCGGCGGCCGAGATTTTGAAAAGTTTGTCCCGTTTGAGTTCTGATTTTAATCGCCTTTCAGACTCCTTTCGAAAAGTAGGGGTTCATCTTCACAATGCGCAAAGTTCATTTACCGATGCGGAGGGGCGATTGGTAAAGTTTGGTGACAAGATGGAAAGATTGCATGGAATTTCTTCAGATGAGGAAAAAGAGATCGTGGGAAGTGAAGAGGGATTAAAATTAATACCGAAGACTTTGGAAGAGATTATTTAATTATGGCAACGACACCTGCTACTTATTTTATCTTTGCTGTTTCCGACGCTACTGGCGAATTGGCGATGAATATTGCCTTTGCCGCGCTTCGGCAATTCAAGATTGAAAATGTCAATATCGTTCGCAAAGCGCGCATTACCGATCACGCCAAAATGGAGCTGACGGTAGCTGAGGCAAAAAAGAAACATGCGATCATCTTATTTACCTTCGTCGGCCAACCGCTTCGTGAGCTATTTTTAGATGAATGTTCCAAGCAACAAGTGGTTTGTGTCGATATCATGGGGCCGGTGATGGATGTTTTGACGACTTACTTGCATTCCCATCCCAGCGATGAGCCTGGATTAAAATATCGTCTGACGAATGAATATTTTCGGCGACAAGAGGCAATCGAATTTACGGTGAAACATGACGATGGAATGGGGCTCGATACGGTTCAGCAGGCTGATATTGTTTTGCTGGGAATTTCCCGTACCTCCAAAACTCCGCTCAGTGTTTATCTTGCCTTCCGAGGTCACAAGGTTGCAAATATCCCCTTGGTTCGCCAAGTGCCGATTCCGCAGGAATTGGAGAATGTTGAAAAAAATAAATTGATCGGATTGGTGATCAGCGGAGAAAAGTTAGTCCAACTTCGCGAGACTCGTTTAATCAAGCTAGGACGCCCACTTTCCGAAGAGTATGCTCGAGCAGAAAATGTGAATGAAGAATTGGCTTATGCGAAAAAAGTGTTTGAGCAGTTGGGAAATATCCCTGTCATCGATGTGACAGCGAAGGCGATTGAAGAAATTGCAACGGAAGTGTTGTTGGCGTTGGGAAAATGATTATAAAATCGCTTTCAACTTTTTTCCTTTTGCAGAGATCTCGACCTTATCTCCGTAATTAATCGGAATCATTATATGATTCCCATCAATAAATACTCCACCTTGTCTCATTTTAGAATAAAATATTAATCGATGATTTGCTGACAGAATCTTATTCCTTAAAGTGATGCTTCTTGCCGGTTCAGGGAAGATTTCTCTTACTATATATTGCATGCCTTGATGAGTCGGAGCCATCGGTATGCCCCCTGCCGAACGAATGGCGGCGGTTGACCCAATGGAGGTGGAGACCCAAATTCCCGAGCTTTTATGTTCCTCGGTTTTTTTTCCAAAAGAGATAAGATAACGGCTGGTGCCAGCGGGGCTTTGATGGGCAAAGAGCACTTCGTTTAATGCCGGATAAGGGATTTCTTTTTTTCCGACTTTGACTTGTAAGCGTGGGACGATCCGAGGCTTTAATTTGCCAGTAATTAAATCAATCATCAGAGATAAGAAATTATCTAAACGCGCACGACATAATGCCCCGGTGCTTTCTAGCGGAGCAGCATTGACCCCTAACAGTAATTGATCGGTGAGATAGTGGGAGACATCTAAAAAAGTTCCATCCCCACCGATGGTGACAACGAGGTCATAACTCCCTACCTTTTTTAGGTCTCCCCGAAATAGAGTGTCGGTGGTGATTCCAAGCAGCGACAAGGTTCTTAAAACCCCCTCCATGGTTTCTTGATGCTTATCGTAAACTGTTTTCCAGTTTTTTGTGGAGACATGTTTCTTCTGTAGCAGTTTAAAAAAATATGGGTCTTTTTTTTCGACGACATGCAGTTGATAAAGAGGCTTATTATAGACGACCAGGGCTTTATGAATTTTCATAACTGTTTTGATATAGGTGATGTTGACGAATGTACTCCGCCACTGCTTTAAGCACGAAGTGATCGATCGGCAATTGTTTTTTTACAGATTGTCGAATTTCCGTCGAGCTGATGTTGGGGAATGGAGAAGGCTGAGGGGGACGAGGAAAAAATTCAAATTGGATCTGTTTCTTTAATTCTTCATGATCTTTCCATTGTTGCATCTCTTGTTGCAAATCTGATCCACCGAGAAAAGTGAAATGATGCTCGGGAAATTTCTTTTTAAGATGTTGAATGAGATCGATGGTAAATCCGGTGAGTTCTTTTTCTTCCTCAATAATTTTTATGGAAGGGTTGATCTCCTCAAAGGCTAATTGACACATCTTAATTCGATCAGAATATCGAGACTGGGTCGGTTTGAGCGGATTTTTTTTGGAAGGGATAACCCATACTTCATCAAACTTATTTTGTGCGATTAAATATTTCAGCACCTCAATGTGAGCAAAGTGGGGAGGATCGAAGGAGCCTCCAAAAATAGCGACGTTCATGAGTGGGCGCTCCTCGTAACTTCTCGAATCCATTGATGGGTCTTAGGCTTTTCTAATAACCCTTCGAGTAACAATAAAATTTCCTGACGTTTTTCCACATTAGGTCCCAAAGATAATTGGTTTGCCCCGCTTTTTCCCATCTCCGCCACATGATTTCTCAACACTTCCATCTCGGTAAATGTCGCCAGGGCGTTATGTAATGTGAAGCGAGAAAGGCTTTCCGAATATTTCACGGTGCCTCGCTGTTTTAAAGTTTCTCCCATCGTTTGAATTTTTCGAATAAGATGTTTGGTCTCTATTTTGTCGAAGCGAAGATATTCTAAAACATGCAAAGATAACCAGTACGCTTCTAAAATAGGGGTAATCAAAAAATGTAGCCAAGGTAGGGGAGCTTGGTCTTGCGCCTTTATCTTTATTGGGGAAAAGAAAAATTCTCGAGACAATAAATCCTCTAATGTATTGGCCACTGCTTCGCTCTGACAGAATTGTTGTATCGCCAATTTTGCAAAGGGATGAATCCCTTGATTCTTGTAGAAGTCGAGATGAGTCCGCACCTCTTCAGGAATCGTGAAAAAGCGAGTTTCAAAATCAAAGTGTGATCGGACGAGCCCTTCTTTGACAAATTTTTCTAATGCTTGATGGATCGCCTCGATGGGGTTGGCTTCTAGCTGTGAGGAGAAGGGGGTCCCTTGTTGTTTGGCAAATTGAAATAGTTCGTTGGATTTTTGCTCCGATTCTCGCAGGGTGATCGATTTTTCTGGATGCGACAACATCACCGTCGCCACGATCGAATGAGGCATCAACGGCATGACCTCATTGATGGAGATGTTGATCTTGCGAGCGAGGTGCTGAACTTTTTCCCGGATGTCCCCTTCCGATTTAGCGAGATAATCCTTAAGAGAGATTGGATCGGCAAATTGAATGTAAACTTTTCCATATCTTCCTTTTAAAAACTGGGGGAGTTTGAGCAGATCGGCAAAGCCTTCCTTTCCTTTTTTCCCCCCTTGCGTTTCCTTTAAATACGCCCCTTCTTCTAAAATTTTGTCATAACCCAACGAGACCGGAACGAAATAAAGATCTTCTCCTCCCCCTTCGAGAAAACTTTCGACCATCATATTTAATATTCCGGTTTTTGGTGGAAAGAGTTTGCCGGAGCGTGAGCGAGTCCCCTCGATGAAAAATTCCTGAAAATGTCCTGATTGCATCAGTTCACTGATATAACTTTTGAGAGCGAACCCATAAAACGGATCAGGGGGGAGAGAACGGCGAATAAAATAGGCACCCGATCTACGTAGGAGAGTACCGAGTGGCCAAAAATTGAGATTAATCCCAGAGCAGACATAAGGAAGGGTGATGTCGTGATGATAAAAATTATAAGTCAGCAAAAGATAATCCATGTGACTTTTGTGACACGGCACCAGGATGATAGGAGCGTTTTTAGCGGTTCGTTTAATCGCTTCAAGCCCTTGAAGGTCGATCTCAAAGCCAGAAAAAAGGGTGTTGAAGAGCCAGGTTAGAAAAAGATCCCACCATTCGATCAAGTTAAAGCGAATATCGCTAGCGATCTCTTTGAGATATTTTAAGGTTCGTTTTTTTCCCTCTTCCGAACTGCAATTCTCTTGCTCAGCCAGCTGTTTTATTTTTTCTTCTATTTTGGGATCATTCAGAATGTTGGATAAAATCTGGCGGCGGCTGCGAAGTCGAGGGCCGGTGACCTGTCTCGACTCTTGGTCGAAGACCTTTTGCAATGTTTCCGAAAGTTCTTGGACATGTCTAAAATGACTCAATTCAATCGGCTCACCAATCTTCGCTACCGCTCGTTTTTTAAAGTTGCGAAGAAACAACGCCATCTTGCGTAGATAGCCAGGGTCTTCTTTGGGGCCTAATAGAATATCAGAAAGCGATCTTCTTACCCGATCAGGATGTTTGTCATAGATAAAATGTAGCGGAACCAGCTGAATCGGTTTTTCTATAGTTTTTTGAATCTCCATTAATGCGGAGAGAATATCTTCGGTCGTTGAAGGGGTTTTTTCAAACCACTGGGTATCGCGAGGGAGATCAAGACAAAACAAAATAGGGATTTGATCTTGGAGAGTTTGATGAAGATCAAAGGGGGCGTTCGAGTAAGGCCAATACTTTTGCTGAAAATAGTGGTCGACTTTCGTCTGCACAATTTCCGAATATTCTTCCCAAGGCATCCAGTGCGCCATGCGAACCATGTTGTTGTATTTTACGAGTGGGAGTTTGTATTTTAGAAAGAGATGATTGAAAAAATTATATTCTACCTGCCCCCAATTTCGCATCATAAAGACCACGGGACCCTGTCTCTGGGCCGATTGGAGGTAGTTTAATTCCGATTCGTTGAAGCGAATTTTATCAAAGCTGCGTTGAAAAAATAATTGGTGGATCGCGTTGAAACGCCTTAACATCCTCGAAGTATTAAGGTCCAAATTTTTAGGGGTTTCTTGAATAAAAAGCTGAGGCCATTTCTTTTTTGCCCAAAGATAGGGACGGCGCAACGCGGCCAGACATAAAAGGAAAAAACGAAAGAATATAGAAGGTTGATGGTGCATTTTTAAAATATTTATAGTCAGATCAATCAGGTAATTGAAATGACTTTTAAATATTTATTGAGTTTGCAATTGCTGAGTCAATGAGAATCCTTTAAACTTACCAATAAGTTAGTTGTTTTTACAAATTTGGAGGCTTACATGTTTAGAAAATTACTAGTTATCATCTTTGGTATTACTTTATTTTATCCTTCCCTTACTTTTGCTATTACGGTTTTTCCCACGACATTAGAACAGCGAGTCCACGGGATTGGGAAAAACGGACCGATTATTGAAGGGGAATGCACCAAGGCAGAAATGGTTACCATGCCCAATGGTTATGTCGCTACCGAGTGTACCTTTATAGGGGAAGTGCTCAAAGGAAGTCCTTCGATGGGGGTTGAAGCTTCTCCTACTCCACAAGAGATCAAAATTCGAATGTATGGTTACGGCAATATAGGGATCGCAGGGATGCCTCGTTGTAATGTAGGTGAAAAGGGAATGTTCTTTTTGAGTGGGCCTAGTCAATTGGGCTTGAGTAGTTATGCTTTTGCAACGGGGGGAAAGTTTTTATACAAAGAAGTCAGCGGAAAAATGATGGCAACCGATGGATATGGCAACAGAACACTTCAGCTTAAAAATCTTGAATCTGTTAACAAATCACTCAGTAAAAATTCTCAGTATATAAATTCTGCGAAGTTACTCTCTGCTAGCAAACCTGATGATGGGTTGCCTGCGAATGCCTTGAAACAGGTGGTGAAGGGGCTAGTCAGTGTTTATTATCCACCTAGCAAATAAATCCACAGTTGATGGGGGAATTATGAAAAAGTTTCTAATCTCTTTATTATTTCTTATGAGTTTCCCTTTACCGCTTCTGGCGGGAGGAGCCTTTTCAACCACACCTGATGGAATTCCTGTCCTCTGGGATACTACCATTACTTGGAGGGCTGAAGAGGGGCCTCTCAAAATAGACCAAGGAGGAGGGGATGGTGGAGGAGATTCGGGAGGTTGTCAGCTAACTAAAGCGATCAGTATCAATAATGCGCAAGCGGTTCAAATGGTCGACAATGCCTTTAGGGTTTGGCAAGCGGTTCCCAACTCTAATATTCAGGTACAACAAGGCCCTTCACTCGGAGTTGAGGTCGATTTTTTTAATCTGGAAGATTTTTTTGTCGGAAGTTTTTTCGGGGGTTCGATTCCATCGAATGCCACTAGCGAAGGATGTTACGGTCTCTCTAATGCGGAATGCAATAACGGGGTCTTTTTCGACAGCTCGGTGGATCCTCAATTAAGCGAAGTCGATGCCGTTTTAGGGGAATGCATGCGATTTAATGTTTTAGCCTTCGCTTCTATTTTACCTTTAGTGGCAAACGACTCCCCACAATTTACTATTCAAGAACCTGGATTACGAAGTGCTCAAATGATGATTTCTGGTACCTGTGTCGATCCTGTCAATCCTCCGGATGCTAATTGTCCTTCAGCTTGCCCTCAAGGTGGGGTTACCTTGGAGCAACTTCAAGGGACAATTACTCACGAGGTGGGGCATTTTATTGGACTTGATCATACCTTAGTGAATCCAGATCTTTTTGAAAAATGTCTCGATGGATCGATCAATGCCGCTGAAGCGGAGCAGATCCCAACCATGATTGGCCTGTTTTGTCCTGCAGCAAACCTCAACACTCCAGCCCGAGATGATCAGGCAGCAGCAGGTACTTTTTATCCAGCGGCAAATTTTGCCAATTTGACTTGTTCGATCAGTGGGATCACCACACTTGCCAATGGTACTCCGCAAAGATGCTTAGAGGTAGTGGCTCGAGAATTAGGAAATGATAAAGGGAATGCGGTGGCCACTATCTCAGGGGCGTTTGCAGAAAGATTTACTCAAGGAGTTAATGGTTTATCAGGGACTAGTGGAAAAAATATTGTCAATTGCACCGAATCTGCAGCGCAGTGTGCGGCCTATGAGATTCATGGGTTAACCCCAGGCACTTACAAAATGACTGTTCATGATTTTAGTCTCACCAATGGCACGGGGGATTTTGACTTTATCCTCGAACCTTGTACGCCAGATTTTGCGAGCGATTCGGTGGGTGCTGCAGGGATCGATGATCCCGATAACCCAACAATCGTTTGTACTCCCGGAGGGAATAATCAAAATGTTACGGTTAGGGCGAATTAAATCTGATTTTTTTTGAACTAACCTTGACTCATCTTGGTAACTTGGCTTTAAAGCGGCATATCCATTTTTCGGAGGGAATATGCCGCCTGTTGCTTTATCTAAGTTTCAACCGATTCAATCTTTTTCTCAATTTCCAATACCAACCCAAGAATTTTCGGCATCTGGTTTTTTAACCCACTGGTTGAGAGGGGTTTTAAAATCGGAAGATCGAAGTGTGCTTGAGTTTTCATCACAAAGCAGCTTGCGCGAAACTTTTCTTTCTCTTCCCAAATCACAACGCCAAATTCTTCTTAAAAAATTCGGGGAGCATTCTTTACAATCCTTTTTTTCTTTCTCTTTAGAATCAGATCCAAAAATATTCGGTCATCGATTTTTTGCTCTAGGACAAACTTTCCTTCGAGAGGGGAAACTGGATCTTGCTGTTGCTCTATTTTCATCGATGACCCAAAAACAATCCCCTTTTGATCCAAAATTAATCCAACAAGCTCAACTTCAACTCGATATCTTGAATGGTCGCGCCTCCATGGCCCAGCAAGCAGAACTCATCGCCAGCCAAACTGTAAGAGGGCTTGCTCATCCCGCAGGTTGGTTGGGGGTCGGCGGAGCGGTCGCAGGATATCAGGCGGGGAAGACCGCCGCTTTAACGTTTCTCCTCACAGGTGCGGGGAGAGGGTTAGTCACGACACATTTAGGTGCGACGGTCGCTTCTTCACTCTTCGCCCTTGGCGTCGAAGGTTATAGTTTTGCCTTAGCGACCAACCTGGGGCATCATTTCGCCGGCACAAATGTGAATGGGAATTATTTGCCGACCGCAAAAGAATTCGGATCGAGTCTTGCTGTTTTGGCGCCGATGAAAGGAATTCATGCTCTCGTAGGCGCGGTCCCCTTGTGGCCGCCCGTTTCCCGTATTGGAATACGGGGAGGGGCAACCACATGGGGATTGCCCCTACGGAATGCTGCGCGGTCGGTGGTTACTCAAGGGGCTACTTTCACTGCCATCATGTTCGGTCATGGCATTGAGGAATATGCCGGCCTACGAGATTCCCAACCAATTAATAAAACCATTGCAGAGTCGTTC
>JBGTGJ010000166.1:0-22432 GCA_041746775.1 bacterium | reverse complement strand
GAAGAAAAGATTTAGCAACGGAGTCGTCCAAAAAAAGTTAGTGGCAGTCACACGCGCTAGTTGAACATTAGCTGTAAAAAGAATCCAACGAATACCATTGAGAGAGTAAAAAGAATAAGTTCCTACCGGAGATTTAAGCCGCAACAGGCAAACAAAGAGAGGGACAAGAAAAGTCATCATCCCGATAAAAAGCATAAATCCCAATCCCAAAAGAATGGCTCCGATTGTCAACCGAAACCACGTGGGATGATTCAAAGTAGCATAGAAAAATTGATATAAAATTGAAATTCCGGGCAGAGCAGAAATTCCTATCAGGAGTGAGGATTCGATAAAAAAGAAAAGCATAAGAATTAAAAAAAGAGGAGAAGAGTATTTGAAGAGGAAGGAAGAAGCGGTATTGAGCCGCATAAATAAATTTTCCTTTTTGGATCGGAATGGAATCTTTACGTCTCAAATAATTCTAATCTATTTTATTCAATTCCGCCAAAAGAGATTTCATAGTGTGTTAATAATTCCTTCTGTTCAAATTTTTGACAACGCGGCGCGAAAATTATCATTTTGAAAGGTTTTTTGATTTTTATTTTTTAAGCATATCATTGTAAAATTCAATGAAATCAATAACTTTTCATTAAGAGTTCATCCCGCATGACGGTTTTCTCCATGGCATAGGGTTTGCTTTCCCATAACCTATGGCTCCAATCATTTTGAATTAATTCAACAAATATTCTCCGTGAGGAGAAACAGCAGGGGGTAGGCTTTATGTTCATGGATCCAAAAAAAAGCGGAATAGAAGTTCCGTCTCCATCTCATGCTTCCGAACAATACGATGTCGCAATCTTAGGGACAGGGGTGGGTGGAACAATGTTGGCAGCCATTTTGGCTAAGGCGGGATACCGAGTGGTGATGATCGAAAAAGAGGCGCACCCTCGATTTGCGTTAGGTGAATCGATGATCCTTGAAGCTTCCGAAATGATGCGGCTTACGGCGCTTCGGTTTGATGTTCCAGAAATTGGTTATCTCAGTGCACTCCAAACAGCGACAAAGTTTATTAGTTCCACCCATGGGGTGAAAAGGAATTTTTCCTTTGTCTACCATCGACCAGGAGAGCCTCAATTAGCCAAAGAAGCGACAGAAACTCCCATTCCATGGTTTCCCTATGGACATGAACTCCACATGTTTCGACAAGATATTGATGCTTATATGTTTGCGGCGGCTGTTCGTTATGGTGCCGTTCCTATTCAGCGTACGGAAGTAACGTCGGTAAAACCCGATTCTGCGGGGGTTGATCTTACCACTGAAGATGGTCGAATTTTTCGAGTCAAGTTTGTCGCTGATGCCACAGGGCAGCGTTCAGTGTTGGCCAAACAATTTAATTTACGTCCCAAAGAAAATCCAATGAAGACTCATTCTCGCAGTCTATTTACTCACATGGTGGGAGTAAAGCCTTACAGTGCTATTGGTCATTCGCTAAAAGCACAAGATCTTCCTTCGCCGCTCTTTGAAGGAACCCTGCATCATATTTTTAAAGGGGGCTGGATATGGGTGATCCCTTTTAATAATCATCCGGATTCAACTAATCCTCTTTGCAGTGTCGGACTTAATCTTGATCCACGAGTCTACCCAAAAACTTCTTCTTCTCCTGAGGAAGAATGGGAATCATTCCTTGATCGATATACAAGTATCAAACCTCAATTCGAAGGAACAAAAATAGTGAGGAGATGGATTTCAACGGATCGTCTACAATACACGACGACTCAAGCAGTGGGAGATAGGTGGGCACTTCTTGCTCATGCTTCGGGAGCGGTCGACGCATTATTTTCACGCGGTTTGTTTAATACGACTGCAAGTGTTCATGCGATTGCGGATTGTCTAATCAAGGCATTAAAAACCAACGTTTTCTCTCGTGATAATTTCCAGCATATTGAAAACGTTATTCACACTGCACACGGAGTCAACGATCGACTTGTCGCCACTTCTTACACCGCTTTTTCTAACTTTAATCTTTGGAATGCTTGGTATCGCGTTTGGGCGTTGGGAGCCTGTTTTGAAACAATTCGGTTAACCCGTGCGCATTTACGATATGTTGAGACTAAAGACGAACAATTTCTAGATGTCTTACATCATGCCCCGTTCTATTCACTGGGAAGTACGTTAGCCCCTTACAAACAATTATTTGATGATGCGACAGCTATTGTTGAGAAAGTCCACAACGAAGAATTAGAAGCCGACGAGGCTTCAAGGCAAATTTTTAAAAGAATTGCAGCCGCTGATTTTATCCCACCCATTTTCCAACTTGCTAATCCTCAAAGGCGGTACCTGGGTAAATTCAATCTTACCTCTTATTTCCGAATGGTAGCGTGGGGGAAATACCGTGGGCCAAAATATCTAAGAAAACTCTGTTTCGATGTAAAGCCGCAGACGCTGATAACGGAGTATTTTAAATGGCATGAGTTAGCTTTAAAGGTGCAAAAAAATCGTAACTATAATCGTCTTACTGAAAAGGTAGTGCCATGAATCAATTTTCTCTTGAGAAAGAATTTAAGAATTTCTCGGAGATACTTCGCTGGAGAGGTGTTCATCAACCCGATAAGACTGCTTATATATTTTTAGAAGAAAGCCAAAAACAACAAGCACAAATTACCTATAGTGATTTAGACGTGCGCGCTAGAGCGATTGCTAGGTGCTTACAAGATCTGAACGCAAAGGGGGAAAGAGCCTTGCTGCTTTATCCTTCCGGGCTTGAATTTATTTCTGCATTTTTTGGTTCTCTTTATTCCTCCGTTATTGCTGTGCCCGCTTATCCGCCTGATCCGTTTCGACTGAATCGGACTCTCCCTCGTTTAATCAGTATTGCGGCAGACTCTGATGCCAAATTTATTCTCACGACTCACGAAATTTTAAAAATGGCTGAACCACTTGTGGAGATGGCTCCTGAGTTAAAGAAGATAAAGTGGATTGCTACTGATCAGATCTCAAGCAAGATGGCTGAAAAATATCATGACATTAAGATATCGGAAGATGACTTAGCATTTCTCCAATATACCTCAGGTTCAACGACTCATCCAAAGGGGGTAATGATCAGTCATAAAAATCTTCTTTCGAATCAAGCGATGATTCAACATGCTTTTGAGCATTCTCAGAGCTCTGTTGTTGTGGGCTGGCTTCCTCTTTATCATGATATGGGGTTAATCGGGAATATCCTTCAACCTCTCTATCTGGGAGCGAAATGCATCCTAATGTCTCCTCACGCTTTTTTGAAAAATCCCTATCTATGGTTAGAAACAATCTCTCATTATAAAGCAACCACCAGCGGTGCGCCAAACTTTGCTTATGATCTTTGTGTTCGGAAAATTGGTCACGAACAAAGAGATCGGCTTAATTTGAGTAGATGGGATCTAGCTTTCTGTGGAGCCGAACCTATTCGCGCAGAGACATTAGAAAAGTTTTCAAAATATTTTGCCCCTTCTGGATTTCGTTCAGAAACTTTTTATCCTTGTTATGGTTTAGCAGAAGCTACTCTTATCGTTTCAGGTGGTAAAAAGAAAAAAGCTTGGGAGAAATATTTCCATGAAAATGAGAACCTCAAGTCATTGGTTGGATGTGGTAAATCACTTCTTGATCAGAAGATTGAAGTCGTTAATGGAGAAGCGATTAAGTGTTCTCCTGGTCAAATAGGAGAGATATGGGTTTCTGGCTCCAATGTTGCGCAAGGGTATTGGAACAAGACAGAAATAAGCAACGAAATATTCCAAGCTAAAATAAAAGGTAATGGAGATGAGCCTTATCTCCGCACTGGAGACCTAGGATTTATCCAAGGGGATGAACTTTATGTCACAGGTAGAATCAAAGATTTAATCATCATCAATGGTCGTAACCACTATCCACACGATATCGAACTGACCGTAGAAAAAGTCCATCCCGTATTCCGACCGGGATGTATTGCTGCGTTTTCAGTCGATGATACAGGAGAAGAAAAATTAGTAGTTATTGCTGAGATTGATCAACGAAAAAACACAGACAAAATTAGTTTTGACGAGCTCATCATTACAATAAAGGCTGAAATTGCAAAATATCACGACCTCTCATTGTTTTGTTTCAAGATATTAGAAACTGGTAGCATTCCAAAAACTTCAAGCGGTAAAATTCAGCGCTACCTTTGTAAACAAAATTATTATTCGAATAAACTCTCAGAAGTTTATTCTTGGTCATCTAAAAATTTCCAATCTTCTTTTGAATATTCTCCGAAAAATCAAAATCTAGAAAGTAAAGAGAAAGCAAAAGATACCATCGATTGGCTGCGGAGCTATGCCGATGAACGTATTAATAGCCGATTGATTGATGAACGGCGTTGCATTCCTCCCCATATTGTTCTGGATTTTGGAAATCATGGGTTACTCGGACTAGAAGTTCCAAAAACTTACGGGGGATCAGGGTTGAGGATGACAGACACTCTCTCGATAGTTGAACAGCTAGCGGCGATTGATCTTACACTCGCTCTTTTTGTGGGAGTGCATAATAGTCTTGGGGTTCGTCCTATTCTTAAATTTTCTCACCCTCGACTTAGAGAAAAAATTCTTCCCAGTATTGCAAGCGGGCGGGAACTAGTTGCATTCGCGCTCACCGAGCCCAGCGCCGGTTCCAATCCTCGGGGAATTACAAGTAAGGCCGTAAAAGATTTGCAAGGAGGATGGAAGCTCAATGGAGAAAAGATCTATATCGGATCAGGTTCGTGGGCGAGTTACCTAAATATTTTTGCAAAGACAGAGGATGAAGGTGGAGAGAATAGTCAATTCAACGGATTTGTCGTTACACAAGGCTCCAAAGGTTTTAAAAACGGACCAGAAGCTCTCACGATGGGAGTAAGAGGAATGGTCCAAAATGCCATTCATTTTGAAGATGTGTCTCTTCCAGAAGAGAGTCTGTTGGGAAAACCAGGAATGGGGTTTGAAGTTGCCCAAGATGCCATGATGTTTGGCAGACTTGGATTAGGAGCGATTAGTGTTGGGGGGATGAAAAGATGTGCCCAACTTATTTTACGATATGCCGACCGACGCTCGATTTCGACTGGAAAATTATTGGATCATCCACTGACATTAGCTCGGTTAAATGAGTTAACCTCAGCCATTACAGCGGTAGAGTTGTTGGTAAAGAACATTGCTCGGTTACATGATGAAAATAAAACGGTCCCTGCTTTTGCTTTTGCAGCTTGTAAAATTGTTGGACCTGAATTGCTTTGGAAAGCGGCGGATGATCTCGTTCAGTTTTTAGGTGGAAGAGGTTACACGGAAAATAACATTGCTCCTCAAATACTTCGCGATGCACGCCTTTTAAGAATTTTTGAAGGCCCTACTGAAACGTTAGAAATGTATTTAGGTTCATCTGCTATCCATCAAGATGTAGCTTTATTTCAGTTTATCAATCAAGAACTTGGTTCTTTCGAGAGTTCAGAAAAATTAAAAGAGATTGCGGAAGAGATCAAGAATCTCTGTTTAAAGGAACAAGGTAACGATTCTCATAAACTCCAATGGGCTTATATACTCGCTGGTCAAGTAACAAGCTGGATTATTCTTCATTCAGTTTTGCAAAAAGAAAATAAGAAATCTTCTTCAAGCTATCTTGTAAAAGCTCTGGCTTGGACTCAAGAGAAACTAGATTACGCTATTCAAAATGCTCTTAAGATGGCTTCTGGAAAATCTCCTGATTCAACTCAGGCAAGCTCCACTAACCTCATTGCAAGTTATGCGGAGACAATTGGTGACATCGAGCAATCCTTGGCAGGAGAAGATTATGATTTAGATAAATATCTTAAAAAAAATGAACCTCAATCTCCGCCGACAAATATCTCTTTAGTTTCCTCTTCCTCTCTTGAAAAAATGGAAACCAAACATCCAGCCGATGTAGAATTGCAAACTGCCATTGTTCATCAATCAACTATTCAGAATTGGATTCTGCAATGGTTACATCAAAATTTAGGAATTGAAATTACTCAAATCGATACACATAAATCATTTGCTGATTATGGAATGACCTCCTTAACCGCTGGAATGTTTTGTGGAGATTTAGAGAAATGGATGAACTATTCAATCCCGACAACGATACTATGGGAATGTCCAAACGTAGAAAAGCTTACTCAATACCTTACTCAGTTGTCATACAATTTAAACAAATTAACTTCTGGTGAAGAAGCTTCAGTGTTTTCGGAGGATTCCGTTCCTTTAATCCATGAAATTGAAAAATTATCAGAGGAAGAAGTGAGTCGTTTATTAAATCATGAGCAATCTTCATATGAATGAAATCTCCAGAAAAATATCCAGCCTGTCTCCAGCGAAAAGAGAATTGCTCAAGCTGCGACTCAAGGGGAAATCCTCAGAGGAATCGATTGCCATTATCGGGATGGGTTGTCGTTACCCTGGTGCAAAAAATATAAAATGTTTTTGGGATCTATTAAAAAATGGAGTCGATGCCATCACTGAAGTTCCTAGCGACAGATGGGATGTGAATGAGTTTTACGATCCTAATCCTGCCATTCCTGGAAAAATGAATAGTCGTTGGGGAGGTTTCATCGACAATATTGATCAATTTGATGCAAATTTCTTTGGTATTTCTCCGCGGGAAGCGATGCGGATGGATCCACAACAACGCCTATTACTCGAAGTTGCGTGGGAAGCTTTAGAGGATGCGGGATGTGTTGTGGAGGAATTACGATCTTCTAGAACTGGAGTGTTTATTGGAGTCTCCAATAGCGATTATGGGCAATTACAGCTCCAAGATCCCCAACGGAGTGATGTTTATATTGGGACAGGTACTGCCTCCAGCATTGCTGCAAATCGACTTTCATATCTCTTTGATTTTCACGGTCCCAGTTTAGCGATCGATACGGCCTGTTCTTCTTCTTTAGTTGCATTGCACCTGGCTTCACAAAGTCTAAGAAGCGGAGAATCCTCAGTGGCTCTTGTAGGAGGAATCAATCTGATTCTTTCCCCTTCCATCACCGTTAATTTTTCTAAAGCAGGCTTTATGAGTCCGGATGGTCACTGCAAAGCCTTTGATTCTCGCGCCAATGGTTATGTTCGAGGGGAAGGGGTTGGGGTTCTTGTTTTAAAATCTTTTTCCCAAGCAAAGGATGATGGGGATCGAATTTATGCCGTGATCCGAGGGAGTGCAGTGACCCAAGATGGACATAGTAATGGTCTTACGGCCCCTAATCCTCTTGCCCAAGAGGCAGCTCTTCGTGAGGCCTGCCAAAAAGCGAATATTTCCCCCTCACAACTGCAATATATTGAAGCACATGGGACCGGGACTGCATTAGGAGATCCGATAGAAGCCAACACATTAGGAAAATTTCTTTCAGAAAAAAAAGCTTTCAACACTTATTGCTCTATTGGCTCCGTTAAAACTAATATTGGGCACTTAGAGGCAGCCGCGGGAATTGCGGGTGTGATTAAAGTAGTTCTCGCCATTCAACATCGAAAAATTCCTCCCAGCTTACATTTTGAAAAACCCAATCCACGCATTTTTTTTGAAAGAATGCCACTCAAGGTCCAAGAAAAGTTTGGTCCGTGGCCTGAAGAAGATCAGTCTTTGATCGCGGGAGTCAGTTCTTTTGGTTTCGGAGGAACGAATTGTCATGTCGTATTAGAGGAGATTTGATTTTTGAGGAGGTACTATGGGGGAAGATAATCGACAACTTGAGAAGTATGACGTTGCAATTTTAGGCACCGGGATTGGTGGTACTATGCTCGCCGCTATTCTCGCTAAGGCAGGCTATCGAGTTGTCATGATTGAGAAGGAGGCGCATCCTCGATTTGCTTTAGGGGAATCGATGATTTTGAATTCTTCAGAATTAATGAGAATCACGGCACTTCGTTTTGATGTTCCAGAAATTGGGTATCTCAGTACACTTCAGACCGCTAATAAGTTTATTAGTTCCACTCATGGAGTTAAAAGAAATTTTTCCTATCTCTATCATCGAGAAGGTGAACCACAATTACCACACGAAGCGAATGAGGCAGTGATTCCACGATTTCCTTATGGCCATGAGCTTCACATGTTTCGACAGGATATCGATGCCTATATGTTTGCGGTTGCCGTTCGATATGGAGCCGTCCCGGTTCAAAGAACAGAAATCTCAGATGTCGTTACCGATGCTACGGGTGTCGATCTCACAACAAGCGACGGCAGAAAGTTTCGGGTTCTATTTGTAGCGGATGCAAGTGGACAAAGATCAGTTTTGGCAGACAAATTCAATTTAAGACCGAAAGAGAATCCAAACAAAACGCATTCGAGATCACTATTTACTCATATGGTGGGGGTGCGCCCTTATCACAGTTTTGGTCATTCTCTTAAATCGCTGAAACTTCCCTCCTCTCTGTTTGAAGGAACTTTGCATCACGTTTTTCGAGGCGGATGGGTTTGGATCATCCCTTTTAATAATCATGCTGAAGCTACTAATCCTTTATGCAGTGTTGGCTTGAATTTAGATCCTCGAGTTTATCCGAAGCCAAAAGGGGACCCACAAGAAGAGTGGGATGATTTTCTAAATCGCTATCCTTCGATTAAACCGCATTTTGAGACAGCTAAAAATGTAAGACGCTGGATATCTACCGATCGATTACAATACACCACCACTCAAGCGGTTGGAGATCGATGGGCCTTATTAGCTCATGCTTCGGGAGCTATCGATGCATTATTTTCTCGGGGAATGTTCAACACGACGGCAAGTGTGCATGCCATTGCTGATTGTTTGTTAAAAGCACTTAAGAGTAATCAATTCACGCAAGCTAATTTTCAACATATCCAAGATGTGATCCACACGGCGCACGATATGAATGATAAACTAGTCGCCGCTTCTTACACGGCATTTTCTAGTTATCCGTTGTGGAATGCTTGGTATCGTATGTGGGGCTTAGGAGATTTCTTAGAAATAACTCGTTTGACTCGCGCTCATTTAAAATATGTTGAAACCAAAGATCCTGCCTATTTAGATGTGTTGCATGATGGCCCCTTTTATTCTTTGGGGGGAACTGTCGAGGGATTTAAAAAATTATTTGAAGAGTCGGTTGCCATTGTTGATCGGGTGGAACGGCAGGAATTAACAGGAGAGAAAGCAGCAGAGATGATTTTTAATAAATATGCTGAGGCTGATTTTATTCCGCCCGAATTTCAGCTCCATAATCCTAATCATCGGTATCTTTGTCGTTTTGATATTCCTGCAATGTTAAAAGTTGTTTCATGGGGGAAATTAAAAGCTCCACAACTACTACGAGAAAAATATTTCGATTTTAGTCCTGTAACGATGGCCACGGAGTATTTGAAATGGCATCATCTTTCACTATCTCATCAAAAACAAAAAGCTTATTTAAAAGGACTGTATACTACTCCAAAACCGATAGGATAATTAAGGAACGGACATTTTTAATAATCTTGATATTGTATCAACTAAAGCACTGGGCCATGATCTTCGACTATAGCTGATACCATATCGAGAACAAATTTCATGTATCTGAGGTTGAATTTCTCTTAATCGATTAGGTGGTAACTTTGGAAATAGATGGTGTTCGATTTGATGATCTAACCCCCCAGCTAATAATATACTTAAAATTCTAGGAACCGCAAAATTTCGAGTCGATTCGATTTGATATTTATACCACTCTCCGCGATTATTGATTTGTATAGGATCTGAATGATATTTCACATCGGTTCCAAAGTGTCCCGGATAAATTGAGAAACAGGCAAAGATATTTCTTAATGTATCTGCCAGAAAATTTCCTAAAAATACTTTCAACCAGAAAGGACCTGCAAGCGCGGGCCAGAATACATAATTTTTTAGAAAGTAACGCCCCATCTTTTTTATCGATGGTTTTGATTTTTCAAAAACTGTATCCAATCTTTTATTTGGAAGGATTTTACAGTAACCACGCATGTTTCCGGGGCGGAATAAATCGATGATACCTCCTGATTTGAAAGCTGCAAACCAGGTAAATAGTGGTGCTGAAAATAAGAATTCGAAAATCTGAAAAAAATGAATGGGTGACCAAGGTGTCTCTTTTGAAAGGCGAAGAAAACCCATGTTAACGTCAGGGTCTTGACCAACAATGTTAGTACTATAATGATGCATTTTATTGTGTGTATTTTTCCAAGCGTTTTCTTCAATGGGACAATCCCAACGAAAAGTTGAAGAATGAAAGTTTTTTGTCTCCTGATATTGGTCCCACGAGCCATGAAGTGCATGATGTCCTATTTCCATACCCTCCACTTGTTTGTGTATCCAAAGTGCTAAGACTCCGATCAGCCATGTAATAGGATCAAAACTTAGAAATAAAAATGAACGCCCCGTGATTTCGGACATTCGTGAAATTCTTTTGATGAATTGAATGTATTCAATATCTTGATGCCCAAGATTTTTGGAAACTTCTTCATGAACTTTATCGATTTCGTCTGAAAAAGATTTGTATTTTTCTATTGTCCAGCCCGACATCTTCATCGCAAAAATTGTCTCATAAATTTCTATTGTGCTGCAAAGGCTAATCTTTCCTCCTCTATTGTTCGTCTATTGTTCGTCTATTGTTCGTCATTTTATTGACGATGATATTGATAGATTTTTCACTTTGAAAAATGTCTACCTGGGGCCCGACTTCGATTAATTAAAATTATTCTTATATTTTAGTAGGTTAGTAAATTTCCGAGCTTGGCTGTTTATATTCTTCAATGGCACACTAATTGCTCATTGAAATCTATTTGAATCCCTCATGTCTTGAGAATCTTTAAGGAAAAAACGAATGCATTTTACCCATCAAAACATTTCGCAGGCAGATTTTTCTAAATTTGAAACCATCGATCAAATTCTCCGATGGAGAGCAAATCATCAAAATCATCAGTTGGCCTATAATTTTTTAGAAGATGGTGAAGATCATGAAATAAAAATAAGTTACGGTGAGCTTGATCAGAAAGCCAGATCGATTGCCGCACTTCTACATAAATTAAATAGCAAAGGTGAAAGAGCCTTACTCCTTTATCCTGCAGGCTTAGAATATATCGCAGCGTTTTTTGGGTGTCTTTATTCCGGTGTGATTGCTGTTCCTGCTTACCCTCCTGATCCAACTCGGTTGCAACGAACCTTGCCACGTCTCATGGCAATCATTCGAGATTCTCAGGCTAAGTATGTTCTTACCAATGAATTAATTCTTTCTATGTCTGAGCCGATTCAGGAAATGGAGCCGGGATTAAAAAATTTACATTGGGTTGCCACTGACTCACTCAAGAATGATTCGAGTGAAGAATGGAAAGAGGAAGATATCAATCGTGATGAAATAGCTTTTCTCCAATATACCTCAGGGTCTACGGGCAATCCTAAGGGGGTCATGGTCACCCACAAAAATTTGGTAATTAATTCCGCACAAATTTTTGAGAGGCTTGAGAACTCTTCTACAAGTTCGTTCGTCACTTGGTTACCAATTTATCATGATATGGGGTTGATTGGAGGTCTTCTGCAGCCACTCTACGGAGGATTTCCTTGCACCTTCATGTCCCCCATCCATTTTCTGCAAAAGCCGGTAAGATGGCTCAAGGCGATTACTCGGTATCGAGGAACCATCAGCACAGCGCCCAATTTTTCTTATGATCTGTGTGTGAGAAAAGTGCGTGCAGAAGATCTTAAAAATTTAGATTTAAGTAGTTGGGAATTGGCGATGGACGGAGCCGAACCGATTCGACATGAGACGATCGAACATTTTGTCAAAACCTTTGAGCCATGTGGATTTCGGCGTGGGGCTTTCTATCCATGTTATGGGTTGGCTGAAGCGACTTTAATGGTTTCTGGAGGAAAAAAATTAACTCCACCACAATCAGTCAATTTCGGTAATGATGTCTCTTCACGAAAATGTATTGGAGAAGGTTACCCTGTATCTCAACAAAAAATTGTGATCGTGAATCCTGAAACTAACTCTCAATGTTCCGCTGAAGAAGTTGGAGAAATCTGGCTGGCAGGATCTAACATTGCAAAAGGTTACTGGAATAATCCTGAAGAAACCGCGCGAGTGTTTGGTGCTTACTTAGATAATCACGAGGGTCCTTTCCTGCGCACCGGAGATTTAGGATTCGTGAAGGATGGAATTCTTTTTGTGACAGGGAGGTGTAAAGACCTCATCATTATCAACGGATTAAATCATTACCCTCAAGATATCGAATTAACCGTAGAAAAATCTCATCCCGCTCTCCGGCCAGGATGCGTGGCTGCCTTTTCAATTAATCACTCCGAAGATGAAAGATTGGTTATCGTTGCGGAAATCGACCGTCAAAGAATGTCTTCGACAGAAAATCCTCAGGAAATTGAAAAGCGAATTAAGCAAGAGGTGATTAAAAATCATGAACTTCAAGTGCATATGGTTCAATTGATTGCTTCAGGATGTATTCCAAAAACATCAAGTGGAAAAATTCAACGCTATGCATGTCGTCTTGGATATTTATCAGGAAGCTTAACTGAGATCATTAATTAAGAGATATGAGTACGATTAAAAATCAAATGTGGATTGTCTACGCTCAAGTGATGCTGCCCACTTTGAGCATTTTTTTAGCCATGTGGTTATTGGCAGGGAAGCAAATATATTATGTGGAGCTGATTATATTTTTTGTCATGTTCTCTTTAACTTTATTAGGAGTTGGTGCTGGGTATCATCGATTATTTTCACACAACTCATTTCAGGTCACTCCAGCAGTAAAATATTTATTCGGAATTTTTGGTTCAATGGCTGCTCAAGGCCCTGTTATATGGTGGGCTGGGATTCACCGCCACCATCATGCCTTTACTGACAGGGTAGGTGATCCTCATTCCCCGCACCTAAATGGCGAAGGGTTTTTAAATTTTCTGAAAGGGCTTTGGCACGCTCATTTAGGATGGTTTGTTTCCAAAGATATTACTCATCATGATTATATTCGACATGTTCCTGATCTCATCAGGGATAAGGTGGTTTTAAGGGTCCATCAACTTTACTTTTTCTGGGTTATTTTAGGACTCGTTGTTCCTGGAGTATTGGCAGGATTGATTTTGCAAAGTTGGAAGGGGTTTTTCTTAGGAATTTTATGGGGAGGGTTGTTCCGAATCGCTCTCGTCGATCACATGATTTGGAGTGTTAACAGTCTATGTCATTCTTTTGGGTCCCGTCCGTTCTTTTCCCATGATCAGAGCACCAATAGCAAATGGCTTGCAATTCCAACCTTTGGTGAATCTTGGCATAACAATCATCATGCCTTTTCTTATTCCGCAAGATTTGGATTCCATTGGTGGCAGGTGGACATCAGCTATTATGTAATTAAATTCTTGTCGCTATGTGGTCTTGCTTGGGATGTAAAATTACCAACCGCAGTAGGTTTAAAATCGAAGATCAATCAAGAAAGGAGTCAATGTGGATCATAATTATCAAATGGTGGTGGACTGGATCACCAATAAACTTTCCGAAATTTTAAAAGTGACACCCGATAAAATCGACCTCAGTGAACCATTTTCCAATTACGGTATGGATTCCATTTCTGCCGTCACACTTTCCGGAGATCTTGAAGATTGGTTAGGGAAAAGGATTTCTGCAACTATTGTTTATGACTATCCCAATATTAAATCATTAGCTGAACATCTATCTGAGCATCATTTTTCGAGGGGGGAATAAAATATGTATTACCAAAAAGTAGGAGCTTCCGAACAGGCTATTCAGCATCATTATGATGTAGGTAATGACTTCTATCAACTGTGGCTAGACCCATCTTTGTCATATTCTTGTGCATTGTGGGAACAAGGGGAAAATTATGATGCGTTAGAAAAAGCACAAAAAAGAAAAGTTTTATATCACCTTAAGCAATCAGAAGCTTATGGACAAGAAAGGGTCCTAGATGTGGGCTGTGGATGGGGTGGAATAATTAAGGCTGCAGCCGAAGATTGCGATTGCAAATATGCTTTGGGTCTTACTTTAAGTAAACAGCAGGCCGAATACATCACCTCTTTTAAAAATCCAAAAATTGAAGTCCGCTTGGAGAATTGGCTGAATCATGAACCGAACCAACCTTACGATGCTATCACTTCGGTAGGTTCTTTCGAACATTTTGCCAAACCCAATCTTCCTGTTGAGGAAAAAATTGCTGGTTATAGAGAATTTTTTTCAAGATGTCACCGATGGTTGAAAAAAGGGGGAAAGCTTTCTTTACAGACGATTGCCTATGGTAATCCACATGAAGAACATCTCAATGCATTCATCTCCAATGAGGTGTTTCCGGACTCTGATTATCCCTGGTTAGCTGAAGTTGCTTCAGCCTCAGAACGATTATTTGAAATCACAAATCTAAGAAATGATCGCATGGATTATGCGATGACTTGTCGCGCATGGCTTAAGCGTTTGAAGGCAAAAAGATCAGAAGCGGTGCAGTTAGTTGGGGAAGAGATGGTACAGCGATACGAAAAATATCTTCAAATCTCTGTATTTTCTTTTGAAAGTGGAACGATGGATCTTTACCGAATCGGTTTTCGGCGGATTGATAATCCAGCTATATGAGTCAGCATTATGAATGATTATGCCTCGAATCATCCCATTGCAATTATCGGAATGGGTTGTCGATTTCCTCTGGCAGATTCCCTGCAAGAGTACTGGTCACTATTAACTCAAGGAGTAGATGCTATTCGAGAAGTTCCTTCGGATAGGTGGGATATTCATTCTTATTTTGCAAATGAGCCAGGTACTCCTGGTAAGATGAGTACTCGTTTTGGAGGATTTTTAAGAGAGGTTAAAAAATTTGATCCAACTTTTTTTCGAATATCTCCAAAAGAAGCTCAGCAGATGGATCCCCAGCAACGATTGTTGTTAGAGGTCACCTGGGAGGCTTTGGAAAGTTCTGGACTAGATATTCAAGGGTTAGCGGGAAGTGATACTTCTGTTTTTTGCGGCGTTTCTTTTCATGATTATTGTGAAACCAATGTTCATTTTTTTAATTCAAACGACGCCTATTCTGGAACTGGTAATGCTTTTAGTATTGCTGCGAATCGGATTTCCTATTGTTTTGATTTTCACGGGCCGAGTGAAGCCATTGATACCGCTTGTTCATCTTCACTCGTTGCCATCCATCATGCCTGTCAAAGTTTAAATAACGGCGAGTCTAATCTATCTGTTGTAGGTGGCGTAAATTTGACGCTGTCTCCTCGAGTGACGATTGTATTTTCTCAAGCAAAAATGATGGCTCCTGATGGAAGGTGCAAGACCTTTGATGAATCGGCTAATGGTTATGTGCGAGGCGAAGGATGTGGAGTGGTTGTTCTTAAAAAATTAGCGGACGCTCTCAAAGATGGCGATAGAATCTTAGCGGTCATTCGAGGTTCGGCGATCAATCAAGATGGGAAAAGTAATGGTCTTACAGCTCCGAATGGTTTGGCGCAACAGCAGGTAATTAAAAAAGCTTGGAAAAATGCGGGAATACAACCTCAGCAAGTTAGTTATATCGAAGCTCATGGAACGGGAACGGCATTGGGAGATCCTATTGAAATTGGTGCGCTTAATGCTGTTCTTGGAAAGAAAGAAATAGATGCTCCTGTTTGTCATGTGAGTTCTGTGAAAACAAATATTGGCCATCTCGAAGCGGCAGCAGGGATCGCAGGTTTAATTAAAGTGGTTTTGTCTCTACAACATCAAGAAGTTCCACCTCATCTTCATTTTAAAAAATTAAATCCACATATCTCGCTGGATCAGAGTAGAATTGAGATTCCATTAAGTAGAGTGCCTTG
Source organism: bacterium (assembly GCA_041746775.1). Lineage (GTDB taxonomy): Bacteria > UBA10199 > UBA10199 > DSSB01 > DSSB01 > JBGTGJ01. Next base: position 6,678 of record JBGTGJ010000166.1, on the reverse strand, counting down.
GCGTTCTAACGAGAGGAAGCGGATCGCAGGAATCAGCTCTTTTGGATTTGGTGGGACCAATTGTCATGTAGTCATTGAGGAGGGGCCTGTTATGGATGAGGATATATTGAAAAAAAACCAAACCAATTCGGAGCCATTATTATTCCCCATCTCCGCACGAAGCCCCGAAGCCTTAAAGGCCTTTGCCAATTCTTTTCTAGATTATTTTCAAACTGAAGATATCCCTTCATTCTACGATATCGCCTACACCGAAAATGTTCGGCGTAGTCATCACGACCATCGTATGAGCCTTGCAATTCGTTCCAAAGAAGAAGCCATCGAAAAACTTAACGCCTTTTTAGCAGGAGAAAAGAGAGCTGGGATTTCATTTTCAGACCGAAGAGTCAGTGGAATGAAGCCGCAGCTAGTTTTTGTTTTTTCCGGGCATGGTTCGCAGTGGTTAGGAATGGGAAGAGAGTTAATGGATCGAGAAGAGGTATTTCGGAAATCAATCGAAGAGTCTGATCAGATAATGAGAAAATATGTCGATTGGTCCTTATTAGAAGAGCTTAGCACTAAGAAAGAAAACACTCGATTAGATCAAGTGGAAATAATCCAACCGTCGATTTTCGCGATCCAAGTTGCTCAGTTCCGTCTCTGGCAATCTCTGGGAATCGTGCCAGATGCCGTCGTGGGTCACAGTATGGGAGAAGTCGCGGCGGCGTATGTTTCTGGAGTGCTGAGTTTAGACGATGCGGCACGAGTGATTTGCCATCGTGGTAAATTATTGAAGAGGGTGAGTGGAAAAGGGGGGATGGTCATTGTTGAATTGACAGAGTCTGAGGCGAGAGAATCGATTAAAGGTTATGAAGATCGGATTTCGATTGCTGTTTGTAATGGACCGAAGTCGATTGGAATTTCTGGGGATCCTGAAGCCTTGAAAAAAGTAGTGGAGTTATTGGAGTGGCGAGAGGTGTTTTGCCGATGGGTGAAAACCGATGTCGCATTTCATTGTCCGCAGGTTGATTGTTTAAAAAAAGATTTGTTGGAAGCGCTCGAGGGGATTCAACCTCAACCAGCAACGATTCCGATTTATTCCACAGTGAAGGGGGAAAAGATTGAAGGACCTGAGATGAATCCTGACTATTGGGTTCATAACATGAGGGATACCGTTCTCTTTTCCAGTACGATTCAAAAATTGCGCGAAAAAAATCATGAGATCTTTCTCGAGATCAGCCCTCATCCGATTCTTTCCATCCCCATCGAACAAACTCTTAAAGAGATGAAGAAAGAGGGAAGTGCTCTCTATTCAACGAAACGAGAACAAGAAGAAAAGGCTGTTTTATTAGAATCTTTGGGAACGCTTTACACGCTGGGATATCCGATTGATTTTAAAAAGCTCTATCCTCAAAGAGGGGAAGTCGTTTCATTGCCTCACTATCCGTGGCAACGAGAAAGGTATTGGCTAGAGGATACTGTTTCCTCTCTTAAGAAAAATGATGCGGTAAAAAGTCTCGATTCAAACCATCCCTTGATTGGGCAGCATATTACTTCATCGATTCAACCTGGGGTTCATTTTTGGGAAATGGAGATAAGGCCTGAAAATATCCCTTATCTGAAAGACCATCGAGTCGAAGGGGCGGTTGTATTCCCTGCGGCTGCTTATTTGGAGATCGCCCTGGAAGGGGCGAGGGAATTATTTGAGAAAAAAGATTTTTATCTGGAAGAGATCAATTTTGAAAAAGCCTTAGTCTTTTCCAACCATCCTCTAAAAATACAATTGGCGGTCTCTTCTGAAAATCTCCAAAAGCTTAAATTTCAAATCTCCAGCAGTCATGGAGCTAATGGAGCTTGGACTCGGCATGCCGTGGGGATGCTTTCTTTGCATCCCAATCAGTCCGAACAACGCCAAAAGTTCCAACTTCCTGAAATTCAGAAAAGATGCACCGAGTCTGTGGAAAAGGGAAATTTCTATCAAGCGATGAAAAAGAAAGGGTTGGAATATGGAGGAAGCTTTCAGGGCTTAGAGGAAATAAAACGAGGAGACCGTGAAGCTTTAGCTAAAGTAAAATTGCCTCAGAATGTTTCAATCAACCAAAAATATCTCGTGCATCCTGTTTTATTGGATAGTTGTTTCCAGCTATTGGGAGCGACGATTCTTAAGGAGTTAGAACTCACCGATGAGCCTGCGGTTTATTTGCCAATTCAGTTAAAGAGTTTAAAAGTGATAAAAGAGATCCCTTCGGAATTGTGGTGCCATGCGATGTTGAGCACTCCACATGGATCCGACTCAAATCTTCTGGAAGGAGATCTTTTGCTCCTGAACCATGCGGGAGAAACTATTGTTGAAGCGAAAGGGCTTACCGCTAAAAAAATCCTAGTGAAGGGATTAGCCCAGTCAGAAAATCCATTTAAAGATTGGTTTTATAAAGTTGAGTGGCAAAAACAGAACTATCCCCAAACCACTTCAGTTGCACCTTCCAAATTCAACCCGCCCGGAACTTGGTTAATTTTTGCCGATGTAGGGGAGGTTGGAAAAGGGGTGAGTAATTTATTAAAAAAGAAAGGGGAGACCTGTATTCTGATTTACTCTCATCAAGATTACCAACGAATTTCCGATCAAGAGTTTCGGGTTAATCCCTCTCGCTTGGGTGATTTTGAAAAACTATTTAAAGAAATTTTTGGCAATGGTTTTCCTGTCTGTCGCGGGATCATCCACCTTTGGAGTTTGAATCACGCAAATACTGGCGAGATCACTCTTTCCACCTTGGATGCTGCGCAACGTGATGGAGCTTTGAGTGTCATGCATCTTGTGCAGGGATTGACGGGATTGGGATTGAATGAATCTCCTCCTCTTTGGCTGGTCACGCGAGGAGCTCAAGCGGCCGAGAACGAATCGATCTCAGTTCATCAATCTCCACTTTGGGGATTGGCGAAGACACTGGCTCATGAGCATCCAGAATTTCGTACTAAGAAAATTGATTTGGGTGGCTCGAATCGAACTGAGGTAACTCAAACATTGTTCCAAGAGTTATTCTCGGAAGATCATGAAGATCAGATTCTGCTGCGGCCTGAAGGAAGATATGTGGCGAGGATGGCTCGTGAGGAAGAAACCGCTCAACAAACATTATCCATTCAGAGAGAGGCCACCTATCTTATCACGGGAGGATTAGGAGGATTAGGCCTTAAAGTGGCCCAATGGTTAGTCGAAAAAGGGGCCAGGCATTTAGTTTTGGTTGGAAGAAGAGGGGCCTCCTCTCAAACGATAAAATTTACGCAAGAGCTTGAAAAGCTAGGTGCGAAAATCAAAGTAGCGCAAGTTGATGTTGCCCAAAAAGATGAAGTGGACAGGATGTTGAAGGAAATCGATCAGACGATGCCGCCATTAAAAGGGGTCCTGCATGCGGCGGGGGTTTTGGACGACGGAGTAATTTTACAACTCAACGAGGAACGATTTTGGAAAGTGATGGATCCAAAGCTAAAAGGGGGATGGAATCTACATCAATCGACATTGGATAAATCTTTAGACTTTTTTGTTCTCTTCTCTTCCGCCGCTTCGATGCTCGGTTCTCCCGGTCAGGCAAATTATTCTGCTGCCAATGCCTTTCTCGATGCCCTGGCGATTTATCGTCGGTCGCAAAATCTCCCTGCCTTGAGTATCCAATGGGGGGCATGGGATGACGTTGGGTTAGCAGCTCAGCAAGCAAATCGTGGATCTCGTCTAGCGTTGAGCGGTTTTGAAAAAATCTCACCTGAGGCTGGAGTGGAAATTTTGGGGCAACTATTGTCCAGTTTAACTGCCAATGTGGGTGTATTTCCATTAAATCTCGAACAATTTTTTAAATCGTACCCTAAACTTTCGCAGCAGCCATTCTTTTCTCAATTGGCGATTTCCCAAACTCCTCAAAAATTGGAACATAATTTTCAAGAGGCCCTCGTGTTGGCCATTGAAGGGAACCGTCAAAACTTGATGGAAGAATATTTATGCAAACAAGTCGCCAAGGTTTTGCGGGTGGCAGTATCCAAGATTGATTCAACCCAACCACTCAATAGTCTGGGATTCGATTCGTTGTTGGCGGTGGAATTTAGAAATATCGTCGAAGATGAGTTGAAGGTGGTGATCCCTGTTGCAAAATTCTTTGAAGATCCTTCTATCTCACAACTGGCAGTTGATATTTTGCGAAAGATGAACCTGGGAGATTCCAATGCGGTTGAAGAGGAAGCTCCTCGAAAATTCGATCTAGAGGCAGATATCGTGTTGGATCCTTCGATCCGATAAGGGGATAAAGTGGAAAAGCATCAGAAAATTTTTCTGACCGGGGCGACTGGCTATTTAGGGGCTTATCTTTTGCACGATCTGCTTCGAGCGACGGATAGCACACTTTACTGTTTGGTCCGCGCTGCTAATCATGAAGAAGCCAAAAAAAGAATTCAAAAAAATTTGGAAAGATATTTATTATGGAAACCTGAAGATGCCTCTCGAATCTTTCCTGTCATTGGCGACCTTGCTCAGCCTTTGTTTGGTTTAACCGACGAACAATTTCAAAAACTAGCAGGCGAGATCGATGTCATCTATCACAATGGGGCTTGGGTGAATTGGATTCTTCCTTATCCCGTTCTCAAAGATACGAATGTGGGAGGAACACAGGAAACTTTGCGGTTAGCATGCGCTCAGAAAATGAAGCCGGTTCATTATCTTTCAACTAATGGGATTTTTATTTCTACGGAGTACGAACATACCAAGTACATCGATGAAGATGAAGAGCTGCATCAGAGCAAAGGGATTTTTATCGGGTATGCACAAAGTAAGTGGGTTGCTGAAAGAGTGATTCAGCTGGGGCGAGAGAGGGGAGTTCCTATTTCTATCTATCGTCCGGGTATTCTTATGGGGGATAGCCAATCGGGTATTTTTAATCTGGATGATTTCTTATGTAAGCTCATTAAAGGCTGCATTCAGCTTGGGTTTGCCCCTGATTTAGAGTTGCCAGCACAGATCACCCCGGTGGATTTTGTCAGTAAATCGATCGTCTATTTATCCAATCAAACGGAAAATTTAGGAAAGACCTTCCACGTCATCACACCAGATCCGATTTATTGGAATCGACTCGTCGACTGGATCAACTATTACGGTTATCCCATTGAGAAAATGCCTTACAAAGAGTGGCGTAAAAGAATGATTGAAAGGGTGAGGGCAGCGCAAAATCACGCCCTTTTTGACCTGCTTCCTTTTTTTGAATTGATGTCGGAAGGGAGATTAAAAATCCCCAACTTTGCTTGCAAAAAAACTTTTCAGGCTTTGAAAGGGAGTAAGATCTCTTGTCCTGCCATTAATTCCAAATTACTAAAAACTTATTTCTCTTATTTCATTCGAAGCGGATTTTTAGAACCTCCCAAGCCTGAACACAAACCTAATTTATTGCAGATAGGATGGAAGGCGATTCGTGAAAGGATCACTTAAGGGTTTATTTGACCGAAGGTTATTGAGGAGGTTAGAATTCTACAATCGGGGGTAAATCGGGATGTATATTCTTGAAGCCAAAGAGGTGGTCAAAGAGTACCTGCTGGGAAAGGTAACAGTACCGGCCCTTCGTACTCTCAACCTGCAGATTTCCCCCGGCGAGATGCTCTGTATTATGGGCCCTTCTGGCAGCGGAAAGACGACGTTGCTTAACCTGCTTGGATTATTAGATACGCCTACGGCTGGGCAAATCTTGCTGCAAGGCACACCCACTCAGCACCTTGATTACAAACAAGGGGCTAAGCTGCGCAGCCAATTTCTAGGATTTGTCTTCCAATCTTTCAATTTATTTCCCGTCCTCAATGTTTCTGAAAATATCGAATATCCGATGTTATACCTTCCAATTTCTCCCAAAGTGCGAAGCGATCGTATCGACCGCGCTTTAAAAGATGTTCAACTTCAAGAAGTGGCCCTTCATCGACCCGATGAATTGTCAGGGGGACAACGCCAACGAGTAGCCATTGCGCGCGCGCTAGTGACTCATCCTGTTGTTATTTTTGCCGATGAACCAACCGCAAATCTCGATAGTGTCACGGCTGAAAATATTATGCAGGTGATGAAACGAATTAATCAAAATTATCAAACGACTTTTGTTTTTTCGACCCATGATCCGCGGGTGGTCAAGCATGCATCCCGCATTGTTAGACTTAGTGATGGAGTGATCGAAGATGAAAATTCTCAAGCGTCTCTTACAAATCTCATGGAGAAACGTGCTACGCCATAGACGGCGTAGTCTCTTTACTCTTGTGATTTTGGTTTTAGGTAGTACAGGGCTGATCCTCATGGGGGGATTTTTTAATAGTATGATCGTGGAATTTCGCGAGATGTTTATCCACAGCCAATCGGGGCATCTTCAGATTAATGTGAAAGGGTATTATGAAAAAGGGACGACCGCCCCCTTTAACTACCTGATTCAGGATGTCTCCTCCGTTCAAGAACTCATCGAATCCAATCCGCATGTCCGTCTCACCGTTCCCTATCTCAAAATGAATGGGATGGTCAGTGCAGCGGATACGACCATTGCTGCTTTGGTATTAGGAGTTGATCCTGTTCGTGAACAACGGATGACGAATTATACCTCATCGCGAGCACAGAATCAGTCGACTAGAATTTTAGAAGGGGAGCCGCTCTCTTCGGCAAATCCTTATGGGGTAATACTCGGCAATGGGTTGAAACAATCG
>JBGTGJ010000165.1:0-6998 GCA_041746775.1 bacterium | reverse complement strand
ATCCCCCCTTCCTCGGCCACCAATCAACTTTCCAACATCTCGAAACGATGCGAAAAACCAATCGCCTCCCCCACGCCCTCCTCTTCACCGGCCCGGAGGGGATCGGTAAACAGAAGGTCGCCAAACAGTTCGCCAAAATTTTGCTCTGTGACAAATCAAAAGCCCCATGTGAAACAAGTCCTGAGCCCAGTCGAAGGAAGTGCCGTTCTTGTCTTTTTGAAACCCTAGAAAACCATCCCGATTTTTTCTTTATCACCCCTGACGAAGGAAGAATCAAAATCGACACGATTCGAGAACTCTTCAAACAACTTCAACTCCGCCCGATGGTGAGTCAGCAAAAAGTCGTTTTAATCAACGACGCACACACGATGAATGCGGCCGCAGCAAACGCGCTATTGAAAACATTGGAAGAACCTCCGACCAATACCTTTTTTCTTTTGATCTGCCACGCGTTAGGCTGGCTGCCAAAAACCATTGTGTCGCGTAGCCAAAAAGTGAGGTTCTCCCCTCTTTCAAAAGAAGAATTGGAACAGGTGCTAGCTCAACAAGAGATCAAGATTCCAGACTCCCTATTAAATCTCGCTCACGGGTCACCGCTGCACGCGATTCAGATCAATGAAATGAAAGAACAGCTCCCGGAAGTGAAAACTTTGATCGAAGAGATGACCCCCGCCAAATCGTGGCAACTGACTCAGGAAGTTATTGAAGCAGATCAAGTGCCGCTCTTTTTGGACACTTTATTACAGAAGATTCATCAATCATTGACGAGTGGAAAATCTCCTGCAAATTTTACCTTTGATCTACTTACCTTTGCCGATAGAATCTTGGAGTTTAAGAAGGATTTAAGACTTAATGCCAATCCTAAGATTCATCTCTCTCGTCTTTTATTATTTTTTAAGGAGCCATTGGAAACGCGATTATGAGCCAAAAAAAATTCTACATCACCACCGCCATCGACTACGTCAACTCGATCCCACATTTGGGAACCGCCTATGAAAAAATCGGCGCCGACGCCTTGGCCCGGTTTATGCGGATGGATGGATACCAAGTCCATTTTCAGATGGGAAATGACGAACATTCGGTGAACGTCCTCAAGGCGGCGAAGGAAAAGGGATTGGAACCCAAGGTCTACTGTGACGAAATGCGTGGAAAATTCACCGAGATCTGGCAAAAGCTCTTCATCAGTTACGACGACTTCATCCAGACCAGCGAACCAAGACATCACAAGGCATCACAAAAATTATTCGAAGTGTTAAAAGAAAGCGGCGACGTCTTCAAAGGGGATTACGAAGGGTGGTACTGCGAATCGTGCGAGGCGTTTTATACCGAAAAAGATTTGGTGAATGGAGAATGTCCTCATCACAAATCCAAACCAAAATGGTTGAAGGAAAAAAACTATTTCTTCAAACTCTCCAAATACCAACAACCACTGCTAGAATATATTCAACAACACCCCGAATTCATCTTGCCAGAAATTCGCCGCAATGAAGTCCTAGGTTTACTTAAACAAGGGTTGGAAGATATCTCGATCTCGCGCGCCGGTTTTCCGTGGGGGATCCCTGTTCCGAATGATCCGGAACATGCGCTGTATGTTTGGTTTGATGCCTTAATCAATTACTTAACAGCGGTGGGATATGGCGCAGACGAAAAAAAATTCCAAGAGTGGTGGCCCGCGACCATTCATATCATTGGCAAAGATATCACCCGCTTCCACTGCGTCATTTGGCCCGCCATGTTAATGGCTGCAAACTTACCGCTCCCTAAAACCGTCTTTGGGCACGGCTTCGTCTACTTGCGAGGAGAAAAGATGAGCAAGACGTTGGGAAACGTCGTCACTCCACTCGATGTTATCAATTCCTACAGTCCTGATTCGCTCCGTTATTATTTATTGAGGACCTCTAGCTTCGGTGCCGATGGAAATTTTACCTGGGAAGATTTTATCAAACGCTACAACGCCGACCTAGCAAACGACTTGGGAAACGTGTTGAACCGTTCGCTTGGAATGGCGAAAAAATATTTTGAAGGGAAAATTTCCAAGGGGGAAGAAAAGCCCGAAGACAAGCTTCTCATCGAAAAAGCCAAGGAGACCGCCGCAAAAGTCCGCAAAGCGATGAATTATCTCAATGGCGATCTCGATTATCATCTAGCCCTCGAGGCGATCTGGGATCTGATCGGTACCACCGACAAATACATCGACAGCAGCGCTCCGTGGACCTTGAAGAAAAACAATCAAGAGGAACGCCTCAAGCAGGTTTTACACAACGTCTTTAACTCGATCCGATTAATTGGCATGTGGATTTTCCCTTTCATGCCGGACACTTCCAAAAAAATATATCAACAACTCCAAATTCCTTTCCCAAATCATTTCTCAGAATCTGAAAATTGGGATATTATGCCCGATGAGCATCCATTGGGAGAGGCCTCACCGCTCTTTCCCAGAATTGAAATGAATCCAGGCAATTCTTAAATTGCCGCTATTTTAAAGGAGGGGCCTACCCATGACTCAACCGATCCCAGAAGGTTATCATACCATCACACCATCTATCATGTTCAAAGATTCGCAAAAGGCGATCGATTTTTATAAGAAAGCCTTTGACGCTAAAGTATTAGGTGTTTTTCCAAACATGGACGGAAAAGGGATTATGCATGCCGCCATTCAGATCGGCAGTTCCATTATAATGATGGGGGATGAAAACGCAAACTGCAGTAGTGCTACTACCCTGGGAAGCTCTCCAGTCAGTTTCTTTGTCTATGTGACCGATGTTGATGCCGCATTCAAAAAAGCGGTCGATGCAGGTGGAGAAGTCAGCATGCCGGTGACGGAAATGTTTTGGGGAGACCGCGCCGGTCAGGTCAAAGATCCCTTCGGCTACGCCTGGATGATCGGGACTCATGTAAAAGACTTAAGCAACGAAGAGATCCGAAAAAACGCCGAGGAATTTTTTGCGAAAATGTCGAAGAAATCATGAATGATTCAAAAATCAACTATTCATTTTGGAGGATTTTTATGAACCGATTTGCAAAAATAGCCTTAGTCACCACCTCCTTAGCTTTATTTATTAGTTGTTCCTATATTAAGGAGGTCACTTCTGAGGATTTGCCGACAATCACCGTTGACGAACTTGCCTCGGCACTTCAGGCCGGTACTGTGAAGGTGATCGATTGCAATACGGAAGAGACATACCGCAAAAACCATATCCCCACCGCCATTCATATGCGCCCTACAGAAGCGGCAGCCTCTGCCCTTCCTGCCGATAAAAATTCGAATCTCGTTTTCTACTGCAAAAACACCATGTGTATGGCCTCTCACAAAGGGGCACGCATCGCTTTAAAGCAAGGGTATTCCAACGTCAAAGTCTTGCCGGAGGGGATTGATGGCTGGATGAAGGCAGGAAAAACAGTGGAATCAGGTGGAATATAAAATCATCATAAAAAAATGTAGGAGGAATTCATGCGCTACGTTGACGGATTTCTTTTAGTTGTTCCCAAGAAAAAAATCCCCGCCTACCGCCGCATCGCTCAAAAGGCCGGCAAGATCTGGCGAGAACATGGAGCCCTTCAATATGGCGAGAGTGTTGGCGAGGATCTTAACAACAAATGGGGAGTCCCCTTCCCTCGACGAGTCAAACTCAAACGTGGAGAGACCGTGGTTTTTTCATGGATTATCTACAAAAATCGCAAACATCGAGATCGAGTGAACGCTAAAGTCATGAATGATCCAAGAATTAAATGCATGGGGGATCATCCATCGATGCCATTTGATATGAAGCGGATGAGCTATGGAGGATTCAACATCATCGTAGATCTTTAATGGAGTACCCCAGTCCGCAATCCGCATTTTGAATTCCACATTTCTTCAAGAGGGCTTCCCAAACCCATGCCGAAACACCGGCGCATTCCCCGTGCTCTCCACCACATCAATCACATGCCCCGATTGCTGTTCCCATTTCTGCAACCCCTTCTCGAGTATCGGTTGGTTAAGTGACCAGAGCTCTTGTTCTTCCCCTTCGAACACAATGGTGGAAAAAAGATGATAGCTGATCGAAAAGTTTTGAAAACCGGTCTCATCCGGGCCACCCCAGACGATGAAACTGCACGGTTCTTGGATCTGAAGGCGGGTCGGACTGTCGGTGTGTTGTGAGGTCCGCAAAAATCCGATGATGTTGAGGTTGACTCGCAGAGTCCAGATCGGCTCTTTGAGATTTTTCATCACGAGCATCAGCTCATCCAAGAAGGTCTGCTGATCAAGGTTGGATTTTTGAATATGTTGAGTTGCATCGTAGGTGATCACCTCCATGGAGTCGGGGACCACCAGGCCAAAAAAGGCGCGGAGAAAGTTGAAGACCTGCTCAAAAAACCAAACATTGGTCTCTTCGGGAGAGAGGGCCGAAAAATCAATATTCGAGTTAAACCCCCACGCCCCCACAACATCCTGGCGCTCCCAACTCGTTTCTAAAAAATCATCGAGGTTTTTGAGCATGAGATTCCGATGCTATTCATCTAAAACGAAAGTGATTTGGCACTCGACTCGATATTCCATGATCTTTCCATTTTCTACCTTTGCCTTGTGCGCCACCACTTCGAGGCCGGTAATTCCGCGCAAGGTTTTGGAAGCTCTCATCACAGCCTGATTCACGGCATCCTGAAAACCTTCCTTCGACGAAGAAACCACGATGGTTTTTCTTGCAACTGCCATAACAACCTCCTTTTAAAGGTATTATTAATTGTAGGCTCGAGAAAAAATCAGGGCAAACAAAATTTACTGGGCAGAAATCATCTGCAAAAGCGGTGTCTGTTGCACCATTTTCAACAGACTCGTGGGGAAAATCCCTAGAGAAATATTGAGGAATAACATCACCACCATGATCAGCCCCACTTGAAGCGAAACCCGCGGATAGACCGGTTTTTCGGATCGATGAAAATAGATTCGCACCACCGGCGCCAAATAATAATAAAGGGAAATGGCACTGGTGAGCATCCCCACAATCGCCAACGGATAGAACCCCACCTGGATCGCTTGGGCAAACATAAAGTATTTGGCGAAGAACCCAATGGTGGGAGGGATTCCTGCGAGCGAGATGAGAAACAGACTTAAAAATGCGGCGAGGAAGGGATGGCGTTCCGAGAGTCCATCCAAATCTTGTAGCGTATTAATCTCTTCACCATAAGACGAAAGTAAGGTGAAGACACCAAACACCCCCAAGGTCATCAAGCTATAAGCGAATAAATAGAAGAGTATGGGGGCTACCGCTTCAGCTCGAAACCCTCCGCCGGGAAGTAAGGTCGCAAAACCTAGCAAAAGATAGCCGGCATGCGAGATCGAGCTGTACGCCATGATCCGTTTCAGTTTCTTCTGACGAAGCGCCAAAATATTTCCAATCACCATCGTGGCAAAACTCATCATCCCCAACACCTGCATCAACGGCAGCACCGGCCAAGCACTCATCGCTAAGACAAACCGGAGCAGCGCTCCAAATGCCGCCACCTTCACCCCGGTCGCCATAAAACCGGTAATCGGCACCGGCGCCCCTTCATAGACATCGGGGGCCCAAAAGTGGAATGGGACCGCGGCAACTTTAAAGGCAAAACCCAAGAAGATAAGCAGCACCCCCAATCGAGCGATGATCAACAAAGAGGGATCTGGCAACGTGGACGGGAGATCATTGAGATTCATCGTACCGGTCGCACCATAGAGCAGCGAAATCCCAAACAGCATAAAGGCGGTCGCCACTGATCCGAGCAGAAAATATTTAAATGCCCCTTCACCCGAGCGAACATCCTGACGCCGAATTCCAACCAGAACATACAAAGCTAGACTCATCACCTCGAGACTTAACACCAACGTCAACAGGTGCGTCGTCATCGTCATCAAGACCATCCCGACTGCACTAAACACCATCAGCACCAAAAATTCAGGAAACGGCTCTTTTTGTGAAAGTAGATAGCGGTAGGAAAAAACGGTAGTGATCAACCCAATCAGAGAAATCACAAATCCCAAAAAATTTCCCAACGGATCGATCGTCAACAAATCAACCTGCTCGGGAAGCCCATGGGCCCACTCCCAGACAAAACCGTAGAGGCTAACTAAAAAACCCAACCCAACCAGAAACGTCGTCGCCTTGAGCCGAATCGAGGCAGGGAGAATCGCTGTCACCATCGCTAGAAAAGCGGTGAGCAGCAATACCAACATCGGCCAACCTTCTAGCAGCAATGTTTTAAGTTCAAAGTTCATTTCACCCCTTCTTGCCCCACTTGGTATTTTTGAACACTATCCACACGTTCCAACAATGGACGAGTCGCCAGATCAATCTTGCTTAAAAAGAAATTCGGTTTCACCCCCATCCAAATAATTAGGACGAGAAGCGGAACCAGGCAAAGTACCTCACGCAAGTTGAGATCGGAGAGAGATTCTTTTACCACCCCTTTAACGGGACCAAAGAAGACACGTTCGACCATCCACAACATGTAGACTGCTCCAAGCACTACACCGATCGTCGCCAAAAAACCAAATTTGGGGAAAGCAATAAAACTACCGGAGAGGATCAGAAATTCTCCGACGAACCCATTGGTGCCAGGCAAAGCGATTGAGGAGAGGGTCACGATGAGAAAGATCGTCGCAAAGAGCGGCATTCGTTTCGCTAATCCACCGTAGTCGGAAATTTCGCGACTGTGCGTCCGGTCGTAGATCATTCCGACTAAGAGGAATAATCCCCCGGTCGAAATTCCATGATTAAGCATCTGATAAACTGCCCCCGTTACCGCTTGCGGAGTGAGTGCCATCAATCCCAACATGACAAATCCAAGATGAGAAACAGAGGAGTATGCAACCAACTTTTTAATATCCGGCTGCACCATGGCGACTAAGGCACCATAGAGGATACCGATCACTGCAAGTACGAGGATAACCGGACGTGCCATCATCAACGCATCAGGAAACAGCGGCATCGCAAATCTCACCAACCCGTAGGTGCCCATTTTGAGGAGCACTCCTGCTAAGA
>JBGTGJ010000164.1:0-8271 GCA_041746775.1 bacterium | reverse complement strand
GGGGAGTTCCTGTGAAAAAAAAGTACCATAATGCAATCCGTATTAAATCGTCTAAGTCTAAAAGAATTCAGAAAAGAATTAACGAAAAATCAAACCGACGCTGAAAGAACCTAGAAGTGATCAAGGATTTAGAAGGAGTGTTGGAACGAATCGCTGAGGTACTTTCTTTCACAGGAACTCCCCCAGCCCCCTCTTAACCCAAGAGGGGGAATCTTAAGAGATAGCCTGTTTGGGTTTTCCCCCAAAAATTTCTGCTAACCCCTCCGAACTCAAAGGTCTTGATGTAAAAGTAGCGAAATCGTTTCGGTTGGAGAAAGATTCGGACAGAGCCAAAGTGAGATAATGAGAAAGCCCGATCATCTTGGTGGAAGGGAATTGCTGATTCAACTTTTCAAAAACAGGTAAAGCCGGTTCTTGGCTGAGTAACATCCGATCAAAAATCACCGCCAACACCTTTTTACCGTCAAAATGCCCTTCAAGATGCTGCAAATTTTCTAACTCGATTAAAGTCACTTCCGAACCAAAATACCCTTGAGCTGCACGTCGAGTTTCGTCTTCAGGTTGAATGAGAACAATCACTTCCTCAGGTGCTTTCACAACCGGCTGAGGCGCCGGAGTGGTTTTTTGAATCGGTACTTCAATCTCCTCAACTGGCTTTTCAACTAAGATGGGCCTTGTTGATAAAAGAGGAAGATCCGTAATAGTGGCCAAAGAGGGTCGTTTTGTTTTTGATTTGGACTTAATTTTGGTTTTGGATTTTGAAACTGCTTTAGGCTTCGGAGAGGCTATCACTTTTTTGTCAGCTTTTTTTTCAGCCGGTTTAGCCTTTTTCTTTTTGGCCTGGAGTTTTAAGAATCGATGCAGCTGAGAGATCCGATTTTCAATTCGAATTGCTCTCCGGTCGAGTTCTTCAACGGCCAAGGTACTTGCAATTCCAAAATACTGACAAAATTTGATTTTAAGCTTGGGAAAAAATTGGACTGAGTAAACATTCATACGAAAGCCTCCGCAGTTGGACATATATGATTAGATGTTCCTGGAAGAACCCTCCCTATGCTGTTGGGAGGCAAGGATGTCAATTAGGAATTTACCTTAAATACCTAAAAAACCTCCCCAACCTCACCACTGCCTCTTCCAATCGATCAATCGAAAACACAAACCGATAATGCCCCGGCAGGCGGTTGAATTCGGGGGAGCGGACTTTGAGCCCTGCTTCGGTGAGAAGTAATTCATGGAGGTTTTTGGCAGTGACTTGGGGACCCTGTCTTCCATTAGGTCGATAATGTTTGCCGTAAAGAGAACTTAAATCGACGACCAAAGAATATCCCCCTTGGACTTCTAATACATGCAGACCATGATCTGTGAAAAAGTTTTCGAGGTGGATCGCTTTTCCAGCCAAGTACGCATTATGTTCTGGAATCAAGGTTCTCCAATTCTCGAAATATTGCTGAGCTGCCAACATGGCGATGGGATCAGGTTTTAATAGCGAGTCGCCTTGTAGTCTTCTTAAAATTTCTTGGTTCTCACTAAATGCAAACCCCAGGCGAATTCCACCAGCACTAAACTCTTTCGAGAGACCACCAAACCCAAGCATTCGTTCCCCCAAAGCATTTTGAAGGATCTGAAGAGATGGGATTCGTTTTTCATTCCCTCTTCTGCCGAAGTGAAGCATCCCAAAAAGATCGTCGAACAAAAGAAATCCGTCATTTCTTCGAACTGTTTCAGCAATACCTTGGAGCTTATCTTTTGAATAGTATTGCCCAGCCGGGTTGGACGGTTCATTAATTAAAAGGGCTTGAAGCTTTTTTTGTGGAGCGAAGTTTTGGTTCCACTCATATTCGAGAAAATGTGGATGAACTAAATATCGATTATTTAAGTGGGTGTGGATCTCATGCAACTGACCCAAAGCAATTTGAGCCGTTGCATAAAATAATCCATAACTCGGTTGAGGCACCGTCACCCTCAATGGCAAATCTTCATACATCTGCCGCAAAGCGACGATGGTATGGGTGATGAGCGGTTGAACTCCGTTCCCTAAAACAATTTGATCCGGTGTAAGTTTTAATCCTCGAGTTTCTTCGAGATATTTCACCACCGAATGAACTGTTTCGGCATAATGTTGGGCATAGGGAAGCTTGACTCTTTGTAGAACAGCTGGAGTTAACACCACCTTGGGTTGATATTCGGATTCTCCAAATTGCATATTGATCACATTTGGATGATTGCCATGAGGCATCGAATCAAAGGTTTCGGGAGATTTCAAAATTCTTCCCGTTAAAGTTGGCTGTGGGTCGTTCGAAAATACCGGAGAAATCTCTCCGTTCAGTGCTTCAATTTTTAATCTCTCAGACTGTATCCCCTCCATCATTCGATGATAGGCGACTTGAATCGGGGCTGAAACCCTAGACCAGGTTAATTCGGCATACCTCTCCAGAAGTTTAAAAATCGAGGCATTGGAAAAAATACCAACAGCTAGGGGATATTCGGAAGTTTGATAGGTTTGCGATAGAGATTGAATAAAAAAGGTGTTTTCGAGCCGCTCTGGGTAGATCGAAAAATGATTTTTAACCAGTTCGAAGGCCTTAAGCACCGCGGGTTGATCTTGCAGGAAGAAAAGAGGAACTCGATTACTTCTTGCGACGATCAAGAATTCTTCCAAACCTTTTTGATTTTTCCAAATTTGGTTAGGCAATCGTAGGACGATCCCATCAATTTTCTCGGTTTGGATACGTTCTATCAATTTTCCATAATCAAGATCCACTTGAGAAACTTTGATCAAAGGAGTCTTTTCCAAAACTCCGGTGACAAGTTCTTGAGAAACCCCTGCCGAAAGCACCCGACCATTGGCCGGCACGGTCAAGCGAAGCAGCCCTTCTAATAAATGACCTGAAGAAGGGGCAATAAAAAGTGAATGCGGATCAATTTTCGCCCCCCACTGCCCGCTTAATTCGTTGGCCAAGGTTTTACGAACATTATCATGTTCACTCCCCGGATCCACAGTGTATCCCCACCGACTTACGGATGGGATCACCTCGACCGCTGCTTGATGAAGAAGATCCGAATACCTTCTTCCTTCCATGAAATTGAGTTTGTGAAATACATTCTTTTGTCCCAGGGCTTCCGTCGCTGAAATGGGCTGATCTAAATTTCCTTTAAGATAAAATTGAAATTTTAAATGGTGCTTCTGTTCTTGCTCAACAAACGGTGTAATATCGGTCCCGGTATCTTGAGGAACGAGTTGAGCGTATCGAACCTTAGGTAGGTAACCCGCACGATGGAACAAATCTTCCAAAACCTTTAATTTAGGTCTTTCCGCCAAATTGAAAAATACTTTCCCCCCTGGTTGGAGATAATTTTTTCCCTCTCGTAATGCCCTCGCCATCAACCCCAACCCATATTGATCCATGAGGGTCCCTTCGCTGGGATAGTAATCGGCCAAACCTCGTTGAGTTTTGATCGGACCATCTTGAGGAACCTGAGGAATACAAGCGACAATCACATCGGCCAGATCTTCTTTGGGAATGTTGGAAAATAAATCACCCGTCACAAATTTGATTCCATGAACCCGATTCAAAAGTGCATTTAATTTCCCCACGGCCGCCGCTCGAGTGTTGTAGTCTGTAGCGATCACCTCTTCGACCATCCCTATTTTTTTCAACAAGATCGAAATAAACCCCGTACCAAACCCCAACTCGATCCCTTTGCCGCCAGGCGCCTCTTTTCTTTGAGAGATAGAAACTAAACCTTCTGCAAAAACTTGAGACCAAACCTCGGGCAAAAAAGTAGAAGGGGGGCTGACAATGGTGATAATGTCTTTAATGCCAGGGATGGAATATCTTCGAGCAACGATCGAGCTCCCCTCCGCAGTATCGCTAGTTAAAGAAACCATCCGCTCAATCGCTTCTCGAACTAACGGTTCTTCTTCAGGGTTTTGTAGTCTCGCCTCTAACATCCTAATAATATCGAGCGCGGTGCCATGCTCGTTATCAGGGTTTCGACCTGCCTCGATTAAGCGCATGGCCCACTCCGAGGGGGTCTCTCCTTTTTTGGGATTAAAACTATTGGTGAGTTGCTGCAGCAGTAAAGCAGATCTTAAATCCGGAGAAGCATTTTCAATGATTCGTAGTTCGTCGGTGGAAAATGGATTACGAATTTTTATCGGAAGCGAGATAATCCCTTTTTCATTAAAGTGAAGTTCAACACCGGTATTCTTTAAATTAAAAAAGAAAAATGAATCCCCTGTTTCTAATTTTAAGATCACGACAGCGGAGATGATCCCAGCTGACTTTTTTTGAGATATCCATTCCGAAATATTTTTTAAATCAGGATGATCGGAGACCGCTTTTCTGAACCCACTGATATTTTGAAAGTGGCGATGAGCTTTTGAAAGACCAGGAGAATAAACAACAGAGACTTGCGCTGAACTGGTAAAATGAGGCCTCAGATTCCATTGGGTGATGTAATCTTGAAGAGGGGTATATTGAATTAAAAAATCGGATAAGCGAGAGCCGGATTGAACTTTTTCTTTCAATAAATCAAAACCTGATTTCCATTCCGCAGGATCTTTTGATTCAAAACGAAGCAGTAAATATTTTTGTAGATCTTGAACTTCGGGCTGAACCAATGCTTTTTTGAGAATATCTTTCAGCGCTTCCAAATCCCCCACTTTCCCTTTTTGAACTACCTCTTGAAGAAAGTTTTGGATCAACAAATTCTTAGAAGAAATCCCCCTCTCCCCTCCTCCGCCTGGAAGAGACCGAGATTCCATCACGGTTAATCTTTTCTCCCCTGCGCTCATCAAAGAATTTGCGGGAGCTAGTTGCAGAGATTGCAAACCCTTGAGTGGACCGAACGGAGAGGAAAAATTTACGGAAGCTTCCAATTGCAAAAGTCGTTGTTCGATGGAGTGATGAAATTTTTGTAAATCTCTTCCCCAAAGATAAGGGAGCGCCTGGCCCGCAAGTTTAAATTGAAATAAAGTCGCTAAGGAGTCAACTCCACGAATCAAAGGATCGGAGGGGGTTCTCAGCTGAAACCATTCCTCCAACGACCGTCCTAAATAAATTCCGGTGAAACCCCCAGCGGCGGGAAGGGTTTTAAGTGCGGCATGATGAAACTTTTTCTGTATGGATGAAGTGACCGTTGCTTCCGATTGAAGAATTTTTCTTACTTCACGGAGAGTGCCAAAACCGAAACCTTTCAGTAGGCTTAAAGTGACCCCTAAACCCAACATTTCGTGCGCGTTCGTGGTCGCATCCCACTTTTGAGTTCCTGGAGACAAGATTTCACGCATCCCCTTAGTGGTTCCCCAAAAAACAGAAACCTCGACGAAAGTCCCTCCGATCCCCCCCAAGAGTCGGGCCATCAAGCCACGTGTGAATTGATTCCCGATAGGAGAAGAAAGCAAAGGAGACAAAATAAAATTGCGCGCAATCCCATAAGAAAAAATCCCCGTGGTCATCCCCAACATCCCAACCGGTTCAAAGGTTTCGTGGAGAACGCGTCGGCCTAGAAACTCGAGATTCTCCACTAACGAACCACGCCCTTGCAGTAGATTGAGTGAGGCTTGTGCCTTTTGGCGAAGCTGCAAGGAAGCAGGGCCTACTTCAGACTGCGTATGGGAGTTTTGAATGAAACCAAACATGACCGCAGCGACTTCATACCGATGATCTCTCCACTGCTCCTGTGCAAAAGCGTGCAACCTCCCCCAAAATAGTTCAGAATTTTTTTCTTGAGAGAGGGAGACGAATCTTTGAACGGAATTTTCTGAAAGTTTCGAGAAAAGAACTGTTTTCTGAGGAGCTGTTAAAGCAAGAATCCCCTCGTATAGTTGCGAGACTTTCCCCGACACCCACAAATTTTGCAGAGGAGTTTTTGAAAAACTTTCCGTAGATTTCTCAAAAGAAATCTGGTCAAGGATCTGCGCCATCACCATTGAATGAGTTCCTGAGACAGAAGACATCCCGGAAATTGCGAGCGGCTTCGATACCGTTAAATTTTGTTTTTTATATTGAGTAAGTTCCATAAAGACCTAAACAGATCGTCCCCCTACTTCAACCTTGAGGGATCCGAAAAGGGGAAAACTAGGAGTAAGAAAATATGAGCTATCAGGTTCAAACCAAAGTCCAGGTAAGATTTGCCGACGTCGACATGATGGGACATGCGAACAATGCCCATTACTTTACTTATTTTGAACAAGCCCGACTTGCCTATTTTAAAAATTTCTCAGAGCTGGATTTTACCCTCCCCAAGGCCGGCATCGGAAAAAGTGTTATCCTCGCCTCGATTTCCTGTCAGTACCGATCCCCTGCCTACCTCGATGAAACATTAATCGTTAAAATCCGCACCAAAGAGATCGGTCGCTCGAGCTTTACGATGGAATATGAAATGATGGAGGAGAAATCGGGAAGGTTAGTCGCTACGGCAGAGAGTGTTCAGGTTTATTTTGATTATGAAACGAAGAAAAGTATCGAGATATCAGAAGAATTGAGGAGGAAGTTTGGGAAGGTAGAGGGGAAAAACTATTTATAAATTATTTCCAACACCTCATACTCCTTCTCCCCCCGCGGCGTTTTCATCTTCACTAAATCGTCGACTGTTTTTCCAATCAAAGATTTTGCCAGCGGAGATTCCACCGAAATCTTTCCTCCCTTCACATCCGACTCATGAGTTCCGACGATTTGATAAGTCATCTCTTCACCCGAATCGGTATCAGTTAGGCGAACCGTCGCTCCAAATACTACTTTTTCATGATTAAGAGTGCTGGGGTCAATAACCTGGGCGCAAGCAATAACCTCTTCAAGTTCTGCAATCCTACCAGCGATAAAAGACTGTCTCTCTTTGGCCGCAGAATATTCGGCATTTTCGGAAAGATCCCCATGCGCACGGGCCCGTTCGATATCCTTAATGTTTTCGTACTTGTCGACTGTCTTGAGTTTTTTAAGTTCATCTTTGAGTTTATGAAACCCTTCAGGGGTCATCGGTATCGAAGCACGCATAAAAAACCTTTAAAAAAATAAGTTATATTGTCCCGCCTGAGCTTCTACCTCGAGATTTTCTTGAAAGTCATTCCATTCTACCTTCACACTCTTACGATCCATTCCATCTTTGGTCTGATAGTAGACCATCCCATTTTGCTGACCGTATTCAAACACCTCTTTGGTAATCTGAACGTCATTCAGACAATAACTTTTCAGCAGGTCCCATTTCCCGTCACGATAAAAATCAATCGCATCCAAACCCCGCCCGGTCTTTCCTTTACTTAAAGTGGCTTGGGCGACACTCTCCAGGCTAACTCGGTGGCCGATCTTGTTGGCAATATCTTCCATCAAATCGAGCATCGGGATCTTACTGGTATCGACTTTCATGTATCGTTGCAGAACCGGAAAATCAAACTTGCGAATATTGAACCCCACGACCAGTTTGGTGTCGATCAGAAGATTTTCAAATCGGTGCAACTCATCTTCTAAGTAGCATTCAAAATTATTGGAATCGTACCGATAAATTCCCAGAACGCTCACCAGCAGGTCAGCATAATTTCTTCCGCCAACATCTTCAAAAGTTTTTTGAGTTTCGAGGTCAATGACAAGATGATTCATGGTATTATTTTCCGCCGTTCAATATTTTGAGAATATCTTCCCCACCAACCCCTTCAAAATCCTTCAAATAAAATTTCGCCCCTGGAAGCTCTTCTTTTTTAAAAGAGGTCGTCAACACTCCACAATCCATCCCTGCCGCTGTGGCCGCTTGAATCCCCCAAATCGAGTCCTCAAGCACCAAACATTCGGAAGGCAACAGCATATCGGCACTCGCCACCACATCCCGATTGAGATTCAACATCGCTTTTTCATACCCTTCCGGATCCGGTTTCCCCTTCTGCATATCTTCAGCCCCTAAAATGACACTGAAAGCCTCACGCAGTTTCGTTTGATCGAGAATAAACTCAATTTCATTGCGCAACGCCCCCGAAACAATCGCTAAGTAGTGGGTTTTCGCCAGATCTTGAATTAAATTCACCGCCCCTGGAACCATGGGAGGATTGGCTTTCACTTTTTCTTTATAGCGAGCATTTTTTTTGTCGATCATTTTCTGGACAGCCGTTTCATCCGCCCCCTTACCAGAGTCGCGGATCGCATGACTGAGGCAATCATAGTCATCCATTCCAAGGTACTTGGTATAATAGACGTCACGCGTCAGCTCAACCCCCTCTTCTTTCAAAACCTCTTGAAACAAAAGAAAGTGGATCGGCTCGTCGTCGACAATCACTCCGTT
>JBGTGJ010000163.1:0-10757 GCA_041746775.1 bacterium | reverse complement strand
ATTCACGAGGGGAAAGAAAATCCCAAACTGATCCTGTCCCGCTTCCCCTGCTGCTCGAGTCAAATCCGCATCGATGATATTTCCACCGAAAAGTCCGACGCCAGAATTTCGTGTCGGCTTTTGAATGATGAGTCGGACCTTGTCATTTTGCAGGAGGATATCTCCCGTAGCCCCTTGCGCGAGCGGTCCATCGATCAGGAATGAATTGTCCTGAATAATACCAGCGCCGCGAAATGTACTCGGTTCTCCCGATGTGGCGGGCCCTTCCACTCCTGTTCCGAGCGAGAGAGAATCTCCTGATTTTTGATTGTCACAAGAGAATTGAAAAAACAGTAACAAGAGTAAAATAGAAGAGAGAAAAGAAGTTCGGATCGATCTAAATGACATGAATACCTACCCTCGAAATTTGGAATGATTCTCAATACTATTATCGGCGTAAATCCCTAAAGGTTGCCAAATTTTTCGTCAATGTTCGTGAAAATGTTCTCGCTTTTTCCAAATCCCTTGAGGTCCTCGTTCATATCGCTCCTCCAAGGCATGTACGGCCTCGGGATCTTGGCTGGTCGAGAGGGCCAAAAACGCCGCACCGCGTAAATGGGGAGTACCGTGATCTAATAGATGAATCGCTGGGAGAATCATTTTGACACTCTGCATCTTACCCAAGGCGATAAGCGACTGGACCACAATCGGCTCCTGAGGATTTTTTAAATTCTCTACTAAAAGCTGCTCATATGGAGTCCCTCCAACATCCCCCATTTTTTCGATCGCCAAACGTTGAATTTCAAAATTTCCGCCGGAAGCGAGCAATTTTCGTAAAAAAGCAACGGCCGCAGCATCCTGTCGCTTCACAATTAAATTTAAACCGGCCGGTTGTTGGTCGGGATTGGCAAACTCTACTTCGCGAACAAGTTGGGTGGTAGGAATCTTCTCCCCTAATTCTTCCAAGGCCTGAATCGCTCTCCACTTGGAAGAGGACGGTTTGGATTTTGCCAGAGATCGTAACGCTTCTCGACTGGCTGGATCGCCGCTATTTTTTAGCCCCTTGACCAATCCTAGTTGCGCTAACGTATTCCCCTCAAGCTGCTGCAGCACCTGCAAGAGCGTGGAAATTTCCTTGGAACTCAAAGCAATCCCCTTCATCTCCCCCAAATAAATGGCTGCATCTTGAGCAATTCTTTTATCTGGAAATTGCAGTGCTTGAATCAGAGCCCCCTTCTTCTCGTTAGGGCTGAAGGCACAACAATGCTTGATGATGGCTAACAAACGATCACGCTGCTGCGGATAAACTGGGATCACTCGTGAACTTCCACCGAGAATTCGAAAGGAATCAAATGGAGGAACTTTGGACTTTGAGAGAAATAATACAAAATCATTCTTATCTGACAATGCGGAGCGCACGGTTGGATCCCATTGATCTTCCATTACCAAAATCTTTCTAGTGGAGAGATTGCGTCCGAGGTCATTGAGAATTTGCACGGTATGTAAAAAGTAACGTTTATTAGTGGCAGGATTTTGTGTCTTCTCAACCTTTCCTAAAATAACCAGTGCCTCTCCGGATTGAACTCGGTCGAGCAACACAAAGAAATTCTGTGGATCAGAATCACTTAACAAAGTGTGAGCTTGGGTTGGAAATAATAAAAAGAAAAAAAGGAATAAATTGAGAAGATATTTCATCCCCTCAATTATAACCGCAATTCTTCAAGACATGGAAGCTTTTGTCATTCCAGCACGCTTTAAGCTGGAATCCATTTTCTGTAATTAATTCTCCTTCAAAAATAAGGAAAATCTATCACATAAAATGGATCCCGGGTCATTGCCCGGGATGACAAGGGAAACTACTTCTTCATCGAATCAATCAAAATCTGCACCACTTCCGGACGACTAAATTCCTTCGGAGGAACTTCCCCTTTTTGCAGCATCTCCCGAACCTTGGTTCCGGAGAGAGTCACATGGGAAGCGCTGTCATGCGGACAAGTTTTGTAGCTGGCCATCCCATCACAGGATTTGCAGTAGAAAGAATGATCAAAGAACATCGGGGTAATTCCAATCTCTTCCGGTTCAAACTCATCAAAGATATAATGCGCATCAAAGGTGCCGTAATAATTACCTACCCCCGCGTGATCTCTCCCGACGATGAAATGTGTGCATCCATAATTTTTTCGAATCAGGGCGTGAAAGATCGCCTCGCGCGGACCAGCATAGCGCATGAAAGCGGGATTGACCGCGAGCATCGTTCGATTTTTGGGATAGTATTTTTCTAAAAGAATTTCGTAACTTTTCATTCGAACATCGGCAGGGATATCATCCGATTTAGTTTTTCCAACGAGCGGATGAACCAACAATCCATCCACGGTTTCAAGCGCACACTTTTGTAAATACTCATGCGCACGATGAATTGGATTTCGAGTCTGAAAGGCGACAATCCGCTTCCAGCTTTTGTCATGGAACGCCTTGCGCAAATCGACGGGGTCGAGACGGTAGGGAAGGAAGTCGCTATATTTAACACGGTTGAGAACATGAACCTCCCCGGCGAGATTCCAATCCCCCCCTTCTCTTAAAGCAGCGACGCCAGGGTGAGCTTGATCGGTCGTGCGATAAACTAAGCTCGCCTCTTTTTCTTTATCGAAGTGATATTTTTCAGAAAGCTCAAGAATCGCCAACACCTCTTTCCCATCGCTTAATGCAATCTCTTGTCCCTCTTTCAATTTTTTTGCTTGTTCTTCAGAAACTGTCAGTGTGACCGGGATTGTCCAGGGAAGTCCGTTTTTGAGTCGCATCGACTCAACGACGGAAAGGTAATCAGCTTGATTCATAAAACCGGTCAAAGGGGAGAGTGCCCCCGAGGCGATCATGTCGAGATCGCTTAAAGCCCGTTCATCCAGAACAATTTGGGGGAGAGTGGAACTTTTCTTCAGAAGCTCATCTTTTTTAGAATCTTCGACCACTCGATTAATTAAAGTACCGCCGTGGGCGGGAATAGCAGCGTGCATTTTAGATTTCCTTTTAAATAAATATTTATTTGACTATCTTCCACCAGCAATCGCCGGAACCACCGACAATTCATCTCCATCTTTCAGCGGGGTCTCTTCCCCTTTCATGAAACGGATATCCTCATCATTCACATAAAAATTAATAAATCTTCGGAGAGTCCCTTTATCATCATAAAGCCGGTCACGAATTCCCGGACATTTTTCTTCAAGAGCAGCGAGTGCCGTTTTAACATCTTTTCCGGTCACTTCGACTTCCGCCTGATTGTTGGCCAATTTTTGTAATGGGGTGGGGATACGAATTTTGATCGCCATAATTTTTCTCCTTTATTTCAGTTTTCTTTCTTCGAAATCTTTCTTCTCTTCATTCCAATAAAACTCTTTAGCGGCAACTGCTTTCCCTTTTTCGACTGAGATTACCACATGCCCCACGTTTGGATAAGTCGGTTCTCCCCAGGGACACGCAATCGCTCGATCTTCTTCAGAAAAATAGGCGCCATGATCGGGGTGAGAGTGGTAAATTAGTTTTAATTCGAACCCTTTGCTCTCAGCTTCTTTCTCAACAATCCGCACCTCTTTGGGATCCATGGAATAGGCGGTTGTTGCGGTACGAGGATAGCGAACAGGATCTTTTTGATTGAGCTCATTCTGAAGGTTCTTGATCGGAAACACTCCAATGGCGGCCTTCTTCTCTTGAGGACCAATCACCATCCCACACGCTTCGTTAGGATACTCGCGCTCACCATGCTGAAGCATCATATCGAGGACATAGCTGGAAATTTTTAGATCTCGTTCCATGTTCTAAAGAGGAATATACCTATCTCCATGATCACACAAAATTGTCACCACCACCCCCTCTTTCAACTCTTGCGCTAATTCAATCGCACTCGCGACATTACCGCCGCTGGAGTGCCCTACACATAACCCCTCTTCTTTCGCAAGACGTTCAGCCATATCATACCCCTTTTCGGTTTCAATCGGTCTGACTCCATCCAAAGTTTTAGGATGATAGATCGGAGGGACAATGGAGCTCGCCATATGCTTGAGCCCTTCGAGACCGTGGA
Organism: bacterium; assembly: GCA_041746775.1. GTDB lineage: Bacteria > UBA10199 > UBA10199 > DSSB01 > DSSB01 > JBGTGJ01. The sequence continues at coordinate 6,706 of JBGTGJ010000163.1, read as the reverse complement.
GTTGTTCCGCCGGCTCTGCGGCATAAACCATGATATTTTTATTATAATCTTTCAGTCGGCGAGAAACTCCCATCACCGTTCCACTCGTTCCAATCCCGGTGATAAAGTTAGTAATGCGTCGCTCCGTCTGTTCGTAGATCTCTACACCGGTCGTATCGTAGTGCGCTTGCGGGTTAAAGCGATTCGCGTATTGATTGGGCATGAAATATTTTTCATCATTTTCCTCTTTGAGTTTATGAGCTAATCGGATCGCTCCATCACTCCCTTCCATCGCATCAGAAAACGTCAACTTTGCCCCAAAACTCAGCGCGATATCTTTTCTCTGCTGACTGACATTTCCTGGAACGACCAACTCAACCTGATAACCCAACGCCGCACCGATCATCGCATAGGCGACTCCCGTGTTACCGCTGGTCGGGTCCATGATGATTTTATCCTTCGTCAAATCCCCAGAAGCAATCCCCTCTCGAATCATCCGATAAGCAGGGCGATCTTTGACAGAACCCCCTGGATTAAAATATTCGACCTTCACATACACTTCAACCTTCTCAGGAAGCCCACGAGTAACTTCGCGAAGCCGCACTAAAGGAGTGTTGCCGATTTTTTCTAGAATGGAGTGTATCATCCGGCAATGACATTCATCTCAATCGGTTCCACCGTCAAACCACGTGAGCGAAAATACTCAATCGCCTGATTGATCATCGCATCCTCCCCTTCAAGCTCAAGAGCAATCAGTCCGACGGAGTCGTTGACCGAGGCAGACCGGATATTAAAGCGCACACGATATTTGTCATACATATCGCAGATGATCGCATCAGTCACAGTGTCAGTTGGAAAGGTGAGATAGACTTTTCGTTTGACGGTTTGGGCCATAGGAACTCCTTTTTGGATCGAACATCGAATTTCGAACATCGAACATCGAATGATAAATTAAAAATATTGATTCGAAAATCTTAAAACGATGTTCGATGTTCGAAATTCGATGTTCGATTATTTATGTTTCTTCTCAAAAACTTGATCAAACTCCGAAAGCTTTGCCTGAATCATCGTCGGCTCCCCTACTTTTCCAGCGAGAACCTCTTGGGTCTTCAAACCATTTCCCGTAATGCAGAGGACGATCGATTCATCACGAGGGATTTTTCCTTGAGCGATCAGCTTTCGAGCGACACCGAGTGTCACTCCTCCCGCCGTCTCCGCAAAAATCCCTTCGGTTTCAGCCAGCAGTTTCATCGATTCAACGATCTCTTGATCATTAACATCTTCTCCCCAACCACCACTCTTTCTCATCGTACCCGCGGCGTAGAATCCATCCGCTGGGTTTCCAATCGCCAATGATTTACAGATCGTGTCGGGGCGAACCGGCTTGAAGAGATCCCAGCCATTCTTAACGGCGGTAGTAATAGGAGAACAGCCGGTCGCTTGTGCGCCATAAACCTTGGCTTGATTTTTTTCGATCAGACCAATCTTAACCATCTCTTCAAAAGATTTCCAAATCTTCGTGATGAGTGAACCTCCCGCCATCGGTATCACGATGTGTTGTGGAGTTTTCCACCCTAACTGTTCCGCAATCTCATACCCCATCGCTTTGGAACCTTCGGCGTAGAAGGGGCGGATATTGATATTCACAAACGCCCACTGATATTTTGCCGCGATCTCGCTACAGAGGCGATTCACTTCGTCGTAGGTACCTTTGATTCCAATCACATTGGTTCCGAACACCAATGTTCCGAGGACCTTTCCTTGTTCGAGGTCATGGGGAATAAAGATATAACTTTCTAAACCACTCGAAGCGGCATTTGCAGCAACCGAGTTGGCCAGATTTCCGGTCGAGGCACATGCGACCGTTTTGAACCCAAATTCTATTGCCTTGGAAAGGGCAACCGAAACCACACGATCTTTAAAAGAGAGGGTCGGATAATTGACCGCGTCATTTTTAAGATAGAGCTCTTTGACATTGAGTGCTTTCGCCAAGCGATCTGCTTTGACCAGTGGAGTATAGCCGACCTCGAAACCAACCGTGGGGGGATTATCCAGAGGAAGCAATTCAAAATATCTCCACATATTGGCCGGGCGGGAAAGAATCACCTCTCGATTGAGAGCTTTTTTGATCTCATCATAATTATAAACCACTTCCAGCGGCCCAAAACAAAATTCGCAGACATGAATCGGGGCCTTAGAATATTCATGATGGCATTCTCGACATTGTAGTCCTTTGACAAACGACACAGCTAAACCTCCTATTTAAAAAACTTCTCTATACTAAAATACCTCTCCCCTCGATCAGCAAAAACGGTCACTACTTTTTTATGCGGGCCGAGCTCTTTGGCAATTTTTAGTGCGGCACAGAAAGCGGCCCCCGAAGAGATCCCCATTAAGAGGGCCTCGGTTCGCGCTAACAGTTTAGCGCTCTCATAGGCCTCTTCATCCTCAACCTCCTCAACCCGATCAATCAGCTTGGAATCTAAGATGGGAGGGATAAAACCAGCACCAATCCCTTGGATATGATGAACCTTCGGTTTTTTTCCCATCAGCACCGACGCCTTGGCCGGCTCCACTGCCACGATCATACATTGGGGATTAAGTTTTTTTAAAACCGAACCGACCCCGGTTAATGTCCCGCCAGTCCCCACTCCGACAACAAAGGCATCAATTTCGTCAGCAGAAAGATCGGCTAATAACTCCTTTACCGTGGTCTGTCGATGGGCCTCGGGGTTATTTGGATTACTAAATTGCCTGGGAATAAAAGAATTTGGGATTTGCTCCGCCAACTCCTCCACCTTAGCAATCGCCCCTGGCATCTCCATGGCGGCCGGAGTGAGCACAATCTCGGCCCCCAGCTCCTTCATCAGGTAGCGGCGTTCGACACTATAATTTTCGGGCATCACCAGGATCAAACGATACTTTTTTACTGCGCAAACCATCGCCAGGCCGATCCCGGTATTGCCGCTGGTCGGTTCAATCACCGTGGAACCTGGCTTTAACACCCCTTCCCGCTCTGCCTGTTCGATCATAAACCAGCAGATTCGGTCTTTAATGGAGCCCCCGGGATTAAAACACTCCAACTTCACATAAATTTTGGCATACCCTTCCGGCACAACTTTTTTCAGCTGCATCAAAGGAGTATGACCAATCGCTTCAAGGATAGAATTCATAAAATGGGCTCCTCTTATCGACCCCCCTTTTCTGCCTGTCAACACAAAATCCTTGCAAAGAGTCTAAAATCCCTTACACTTTCATAGAGATACATGGGAATCCTGGGGAGAACTTCATAAAAGATTCCATCTATCATCAAAATTCAAGGGGGGATGCATGTCCTATCGGTTAAAAAGTGTTCTTTTCACTTCTCTATTCGTGCTTTTTGCAATGCTCAGCACACTCAAGGTTGAAGCGGCGTTCTTCGATCCGAAGCTCAAATGGTACACGCTACAAACCGAACACTTCAATATTAACTATCACGAAGGGGAAGAAGAGATCGCCCAGCGGATGGCGCTGATCACCGAAAAGGTTTATGACAAACTGAGCCCCACTTTTCGCTGGAAACCTTGGGGGCGAACCGAAATCGTTCTTACCGACACCACCGACATCACCAACGCCTTTACCTCCACCCTCCCCTATAATTATATCATTTTATTCATCAATGCCCCGGTGGGGGAATCGACCCTTAACTATTATGACAATTGGCTAGAAGATCTCTTTACCCACGAATTTACTCACACCCTCCATCTCGACATGTATGGAAAAGTGGCCAAGCCATTTCGCTGGATTTTAGGACGCATTGTCACCCCCAATGGACTGACCCCAGCTTGGGTTCGAGAAGGGATTGCAGTTCAGCAAGAATCTCTCACCGGGCGTGGCCGCTCCAATAATTCTTATTCGGAGATGATGCTTCGAACCGATATCTTAAACGATCAATTTTTGAGTCTAGATCAAATGGCAGGACTTCAGTTCGATTGGCCCGCTTCGAATGCCGGCTACATCTACGGTGGAAAATTTTGGACCTACTTGGCTGAAAAATACGGCTACGACAAGGTCACCGAGTTTTCTCACCGCTATAGTGATTCGATGTGGTTATTCTCTTTGAACAACAAAGCCAAAAAAACTTTTGAAAAGAAAAGTTTCTACAAATTGCATCGCGAGTGGAAAGAAGAATTGAAACAAAAATATGCGCAAGAAAAACAAACACTCGAAGCCAAAGGATTAACTTCACTCAAAAGTATCAAGCATATGGACGGGATTGTCGACCATCCGACGGTGAGCCCCGATGGACAATATATTATCTATTCTCAATCGGATGTGCACAACAAACCAGAAATCCGCCGAATGAAAATCGATGGTTCCGAGGATGAATTGATCCACAAAGGAAGAATCGGAACTCAATATAGTTTTTCCCCCGATGGAAAAAAGATCGTGTTCAACTCGGTTGGAAGCTACAAACACTATTACCGCTACAATGAGCTTTTCGTAGTCGATCTTGAGACGAAAAAATTAGATCAACTCACTCAAGGAGTTCGCGCCTTTCATCCCGATTATTCTCCCGATGGAAAAAAGATCGTCTTCGTCGCCAATAAGCTCAGCAGCACTCGGCTTTATTTATGGGATGTGGAGGAAAAAAAGGAAACGGCAATCACCCCACAAGAAGATTTCGTCCAGTTTAGTAATCCACGATTCTCCCCCGACGGAAAACAAATCGCCGTAAGTGTTTGGCGAAACGGAGATCGTGATCTCTATCTCTACAATTTGGATGGGACAATCGCGCAGCAGATTACCAATGATCCTGCGATTGAGTTACATCCCATCTTTTCTGCGGATGGGAAAAACCTCTTTTTCACCAGTGACAAGAGCGGTATTACCAACATCTATCGCTACCGTATGGGGTATGAAAAAGTGGAGCAGATCACCAACGTATTAAACGGGGTCTTCCAACCCAGTCTGACAAAAAATCAAATTGTCGTGGCCAACTATTACGGCAAAGGATTTGATATTCAGAGCCTTGATTATGACCCCGATGCGCTTGCTTTTGAAACTGCTTCAGTCGCCAAATTACATTGCCACAAAAAAAGCTCCGCGGTTGAATCCAAATCTAATGAAGGGATCACCGCTTCAGTACTCAAGTCGGCGGAGTCTGACCTTCAACATGGCGTCAAGGAAGAAGAGTTTCTGACCAAGAGTAGCTTGAGTGAAACCGCAGAAGCTGAGCTAGATCAAGAGCTCAAAGTAAAGAAATACAATCCATTTAGAAAACTTTTTATCCCGCGATACATCCTCCCCAACATTTATTTTGGTGATAGCGTGACGCTCACCGCCGATATCGGAAGCAATGATCCGCTCGGTCGACATCTATGGCGAGGTGGTATCAACTACCGATTTGATGCAAATTTCTTGGGGGGACAATTTCTCTATTCTTACAATCGATTTCGGCCGACCATCTACGCCACCTTTTTTGATTACGTCGCCGATTATGGGGCAATTTTTGATCCTAACGAAAGATACTTTGAGGAAAGAAAGCGCGCTGCTTTTGGGACTTCGATTGGAAAAGGGGTTCATGGCCTAACCGGTTATTACTATTTTGAAAATCGATCCGAGCATTCTGGTATTCCGGAAGATTTGATCGTCCCCACTCTAGGAAACTTTTCAGGGTTTGGAGTGACTTACACAATGGCTCGAGTCAATAAATTCCCCGCCAGCATCAGCCTTGAGGGTGGACCTCGATTCATCTCCAATTTTGAAATCAGTGATAGTGCACTTGGTGCCTCGGACGCCAATGAACAGGTGATCCTTTCAGGAGACCTTCGTGAGTACATCCCACTGCCGATGAATGGACATGTGTTGGCGTTGCGCGCCGCCGGGGGATACGCCTGGGGGGACCAACAGTTACAAGGGACCTTCCGTTTGGGAAGTCCACTCGGCGAAGGAACTTTGACCGCCATCACTCCGCGACTCTTCACGTTGCGCGGATTGCCCGAAATTACTTTCTCGGGAGAAAAGGCGGTTTTATTAAGCGGAGAATATCGACTACCTTTAATCTATCCGCAACGTGGAGCAGGGACGACACCACTTCATATCAACAAACTCTACATGGTTTTCTTTGCCGATTATGGAACCGTCGTAAATGACGACGTAACATTTGACAAATTTCTACTCGGTGTTGGAACAGAGTTGCGTGGAGACTTTGTGATCGGCTATGGACTTCCGATTACTGGTCGGCTTGGTTACGGCATCATTGTAGATGGAAGAGAATTTATTACCGGACTCACCGATCCGATCACCGGATCCGATATCAAATATGGAACACTTATCTTGACGTTAGGAACTTCGTTTTAATGAAAAACAAAAGCCTTTTAACTCTGGCAATCCTTCTTGTTTATTTTTTTCCAAACCTCTCCTTCGCAAAGACCAAATCCGAAGGAGGGGTTTTTCCAGAGCTTACTTACTTAGTCTTACAGGGGGATTTTTCTAAAGCCCTCCCGCTTGCCAATAGTTCTTCCCCCAAGCAGCTCAAAAATCCTTTCAAAAATCGGCTAAATTTCATTCAAGCCTACTTAAGTCTAAAAACCGGAGATTTTTCTAAAAGTGAAAAGCTGTTCAGTGAATTGCAAAAAAGTTATCCCGAACTCCAAAATTACAGCCGCTATTACCTTGCCCAATCGCTTCGAGGTTCTGGAAAATCGGATCAAGCGATTGCTATTTTAGAAAATCTTCCATCCTC
>JBGTGJ010000162.1:0-11851 GCA_041746775.1 bacterium | reverse complement strand
CTTCTCCATTTCGGCTTTGAATGTTTCCTGAAAGTTTTTATCACTAAAAAATTTTCCCCAATCGGACTTAGGGGAGGCGATGACTTGACGCCACACTGGCAATCGAACAAAAACGGTCGAATTGAGTAGATTAAAATCAATCGTCAATTTTTCACAAGTCACCTGAGGATAGAGGCGAAGCCCCTCGGCAGTGAGCTCCTCAATTTTTTTAAGGGCAAGTAAATGTCGGTTTGGTTTTGAAGTGTCAAATCGAATCGCCCCCAGGGTAATCGGACAGTCAGCTTGACGTGCTATATCGGCAACAAAATCGAGGCCCAAATCATCCAACGTACTATCAACAGAAATCTGTAAAATCCCTCGGCCCGATCTTCTCATCGCTTTTGCGAGACGAATCATTTCCTCTTTTGAAGCAACACGGCTTGGGATGGGAGAACCATCCTCTCCCACATGAGATTTATGGGTCGAGGTTGAAATTCCAACGGCACCTGCCAGCATCGCTTCATAAATTAGGTTTTCCATCTCGGTGAGCTCTGCTTCAGTCGCTTTTTGACTCCAGGCATTTTCCCCCATCACATATTGACGAAGCACCGAGTGTCCCACAAAACCGCTGACGTTCACCCATAGTCCCTGTTTCTCGATCATGGCGAGATATTCAGGATAAGTTTCAAAATCCCAGCGAATGCCACTTTGCAAGGTGCTCATCTCCATTCCTTCAACTCGCGCAAGCAAACGCATCAGGTCATGGTGGCTGGTAGGTCGACAGGGGGCGATACCGAAACCGCAGTTTCCAAAAACCAGAGAGGTAACTCCATGCCATGAGGAACAAGAGGCAAAAGGGTCCCACGTGATTTGGGCATCATAATGCGTGTGTGGGTCGATAAATCCGGGAGCGACGACAAGACCGGTTGCATCGATTTCATTTTTGCCACGTTCTTTGATTTGTCCAATCTCCACGACAGAATCGCCGGAGATTCCAATATCACCCGATCTTCCGGGAGTTCCCAAACCATCGATAATCAATCCATTGCGAACGACATAATCAAGCATAACTCAAGACCCTTTCATTCTTTTGATGATATTAATCATCCGTTTGAAAAATATAGGCACTACCGATTGATTTGACGATGTTTCCCATCGCGTCAAATAGATGGGTACAATGATGGGTAAGTTTTAGGGTGCCGAGATCACAAGGTTCTCGAAGTTCGCCATTTCCTTCGCAATTAATAGGAGGATCGTGGTCGGTTACGGTGAACATGATACGAGTTGCCTCGGGGAAGTCAGGATCGGCGGGAATATTTGGGTCCGAAATAGCATCAAAAACAAATCGGACATCTTGAAAGGTTGCACAACTCCCGTTTGCATGGCGGCAATTTTCAAACTCTTCGCTTTCCACATCAAATTGAGCGCACTCGCAAAATTCACATAAAATCATGGTAATGAGCGCTTCTCCTCCTGTTGGAGTCGTTACCGTATCGACACGACTGATCAGAGCTTCGGTCCCTCCAATACCACTCGCGTTACCTTCGCAAAACAAATTAAAGAACAATAGAAAATCACCAGGAGGTTCCAGGGGATGAAATTTAGGTAAAAAAGAAATTTCCTTGTTAGGTTCCTGGTCAAGTCTGCTATTAAATTCTACTTCGTCTTCGAATAGAATCGACAAAATCCCTGTCCTTCCCACTTGGGGAATGGATAAAAGAATCATTCCAATAAAAATCTTAAGCATTAGAGATGAAAACCTCTTCATACCCCCTCCTTTATTTCACGGTCATCGATGAATGATAAAAAACCCTACAAGTTGATTTAAGGCGCGTCGTTCACGTCCTTCACCCTTCACGACCGCGGCATAGCGATGTTCAATGGTCATTCCTACGGCCGAGTCTAGATTTCCTGAACCACTGGTCGATATTCCCGAGGCAATCCCACGAACCAATCTCGCTCCCGAACAATCTTCACCCTCCGGAAGCAATGCACAGATATCAATATTTGGGTCAGAATAGGGTAACTCGACAAACTGCACCATGTCAGCACACACCTCGTCTCCCTGATCGATTCGAATGCAAATAGGCATCCTAAATGAAGTCTGAATCCCCTGAACCACTGGAAGGGTCATCATCCCTTCGCCATATTCACAACTTCCGATATTGGCCCCGTTTGAACTAAAAGCTACAAACTGGCTCACCCTTCCTGATTGTTGAAATTTGGTTCTTAACCCACCGATTGGATTTCCACTGCTGAACGTCGCTCCATCTACCAGCACCACTCTGGAGTCTGATGTCAACGCCCCTGCAAAAGGGATGAGTGTGACCGTGTCGGCACTCCCTCCACATTTGATGAAAATTAAAAAAATGAGGCTAATAAATAAAAGATTCTTTTTCATGATTGTACCCCTGTTTAAAGACGAAGTGATTCTTGTACAATTTTAAAATTAAGCACGATTAATGCAAGCGCATATTTAATAAATCTGAAGAAAAAGATTTCAGTGTGCTTAGGATAGTAGCAAGCTGCAATAGGCTTGCCACGGATTTGACAGTGAGAATGTCTTATTATCGCAATGACTTGCTAGGGTTCCCTTGAGGAACATGTGTTCTTTATTGTTCGGAATTATCCGTAGATGAACACAACCAGATAAAACCGGATTAAATAGCGATCTTCATCGATCTTTCAAATAAGCTCTTATATTTTTCAACCTCCTCCTTTTCTTGAGGGGCTAGAGAGATCTTACTCAGTTCGGCTAAAACCTTTTCTGCTTCTTCACCTCTTTTTAAAGAAATTTCGCTTTGAACCAAACCGATAAGAGCGGAAAAACGAAAACGCTCTAACGCCGCATGGCTTCTCACCAAATGCATGGCGTCGCGAAAGGCATCGCGAGCTTCGATCCACTTCAGATCTTCTACCATTAGTTTACCAAGTGTTAAGTACCCCTGAATAAAAAACTGAAGCTGAAAGAGAGAAAGAGAGGGTTGAGTTTCTAGCGTTTCAATGACGTGTTTTAAATAGAGTCCCGCACCGGAAGAATCCCCTTGTCTATGTAAAACGAGTGCCAGATTGATGGCGATACCAATGCTACTATGGATATCGGAAAGGTATTGGGCGAGTTCCAGCGCATGCCGGTATTCCTCCGAGGCTTTTGACCAGTCTTTTTGTTCATACGCCATATTTCCTAATTCATTGAATACGTGAAAAAGAAGTTCTTTATTGTTTGTCTTGCGACATAATTCACCACACTTTTCACAAATATGGGTTGCAGCCTCAAATTCTTTCAAAGAAAAAGAGCAGAGCGCTAACCCATAAAGGGCATAAGATTCTTTTTGCAGATTGCCGATTTGAGCAAAAAATTGATGGTAATTAAAAAATAGCTCTTTGGCTTCCGCCAACTTTCCTTGTGCAAGATAAATATAGGGGAGTTCACTATTTAAAACCCGACTCTTGTTTTCCAGTGGCCAAGAATTCCATAAATCATAACTCTTCTGGCTTATGCTTGCTGCCTCGTTCAATTTCCCTTCGCGCATTAAAAGGCTCGCCTTGAAGTTATCCAATATCATTTCTTCAGAGGGATCATCCTCATGTTGTTCTAAAAGAACTCGGGAAGCCTGAAGTGATTCGTGTGCCAGATCGAGTTTACCTTCCTTGATATAAATATTTCCCATCTCACGAAGCGTTTGTTGTACCCAACGCCACTGATTTGGGTTTTCGCGTTCTTTTTTTAAAATCAGATTGGTTTCTTCTAAAATCTTTAAGGCATGGTTCGTCTGGCCACTGCGAAACAGAGGTCGGATCAAGCAAAGTCGCACTTCCACCTGCTCAGGGGCATCTTTGGCCAATTCGAGAGCCGCTTCCATCCCCTTGATGGCATCCAACCAACGGTTTTGTGTAAGTAAGGAATTACCAAATTGAAGCAGGGCTTTAAAACGATCATGAGAATTTTCGGTGCCGAAACCGAGATGGAACCATCCCGCTTCCTTGCGCGACTCCTCTGATTGAAATAGTTCCCCCAGCCTTTGATGAAGCGAAGTGATGGTTTGAGGATCTTCGTTAGAGGGAACCCAATCCTGAAAATTGGGGTTTAATAATCGTATATCTCCGGAGGGATCCATCGCGATCAGATTTTCTTTCTGTAAAACTCTCCAATCCTCGGAGTTTTGGTCAAACCCCAACCTTTTGAGGTCGAGAATAGTTAGCGGGGCCCTGGCCAACGAGACAGTCAAAAACATGCGCCGAGCCTGAGGGGACAGCTGTTCGTATTTATTCTGGCAAAATTCGGTGAGAGTATGTGGAACTTGCATTTTGCTAAAATCAATTCCAACGTCATGGAGTAGGGAGAAGGACCAACGTCCTTGTTCATCAAAAAGCTGCCTGGATTTGATGAGGGATTGGAGTAGTTCCGTTAAAAAGAGTGGGTTTCCCTCGCTTCGGGTATAAAGCCCTTCCACGAGAGGGGCAGGGGGGGTCGAGAGCCCGAGCACCGAGCCGATGTATTTTGCCACATCGTCTCGGACAAAATTACTCAAGGTGATGTGATGCCATATTCCTAGAGTGGGTCTTGGATTAGACGAGGTCAGCACTATCAATACGGAGAATGGCTGAAACAATTGCATCCATCTCTCCACCGAGGCAAACAGATTTTCATCGGCATTGTCGATCAAGACAACACTATCTTGAGTCAGGTTTTTCTGCAGAAATTCTTTTTCATAGACCGGAACATCGTGCAGTTGTGAATAATAGCGCAATTCTTTTAACAACCTAGATTTGCCGGTCCCTGGTGGTCCCGAGATCACGACACCGAACTTGCTATCACTATGGGTTACAAAAACTCTTTCAAAAAAAGATTTCAATTGCGACCATTCTTTTTCACGACCTACCAATTGTCCCTCCCCAGGTAGATAAGCAAGTGCCGTTGCATCGGTTTCTAGGGGATAATGTTTTGAACCGGCCCAATTAATATCTCGGATGACCTGATCGGGGCGATGATATCGCACCGCTGGATTTTTCCTTAAGAGTTTTTCCAAAATAGGATCCAGATAAGGGGAAATATTACCGCCAGGTTTAGAAAGAGGGGGAGGAGTCCAAACTTTCTGGAGCGTGATCGTTTCTTTGATATCCTTGCTCTCGAAAGGATTTTTTCCTGCCAGACAGGTGTACCAGGTGACCCCCAATGAATAAAGATCGGCGCGCCCATCGAGTGGATCTTCTAGCAATGCTTCGGGGGCAATGTAAGAAGGAGTACCTGCTAAAAAACCTTTTTTCCGAAAAGCGGTCAACCCAAAGTCGATTAATTTTGCAACTTTTTGTCCCGTAGGGGAATTCTCAACCAAGATATTGAGAGGTTTGATATCCAAGTGATAGATACGTTGACTGTGGAGATAGCTGAGGGCCCGCAATATTTGAACAAAGAGGTCTTCGATTTCTTCGGGAGGGGAGTTTCTGGTCGCTTCGAAAATATTGACCCCTTCGATATATTCTGTGGTGAAGTAATAAAAATTTTCTTTGGAATCAAAACCAAAATCTAAAATACGCAGGATGTGAGGGTGATTGAGTTTGATTAAGGTTGTGAATTCTTGTTTGAAGTTATCAAGGATTTCTTCGAGGGAAAGCAACTCATGACTGGATCGCATGTGTAGCTGTTTGAGAGCGACTTGTTTCCCGTTGGCTTGCACCAGGTAAACAGCCCCTCCAAATCCTTCCCCCAGTTTTTTAAGGATTTCGTATTTGCCGTCGATAAGTTTCATGAATGGTTCCCCCCAAAACCAATCAGAGCTACTTTAAGATTTTAAATAGAATTCAATATGATGTCTAGAAGATGTCTAATGAACGGTAACGAAAAGTAATGCCAATATATTTGGGGAGAGTTTTTTTTGACTTGACGTCGTGGGCCGGGTCTGGATGGTTGGTTAGACTGCTCGATAACGCTTTTTGTTAACAACTTTATTCAAGTGTTTACGATAATCAAGAACGTGTCGGTATAGTCCGAAATTTAAGTTACTAAGCTAAAGTAAAGGAATGGAGAGATTATGTCTTGTTCATCTGTAAATAACAGCAATCCAAACTGTCTCAATAACATCTCGACAATTAAACTCGACGTTAAAAACCCGGTCTCCATCTCGCCTCAACCTAACCCAATTTTAAATTCCCCAATAACCTTGGTCCCCTATAAAAACCAACTCAATGCAAAACGTTTTGGATCACACCCTCCTACATTTACTAAAGAATCCAATCCTGTCAGTGACATTTGGAGAACCTACGCCGACGATGTCAAGGTGATGTGGAACGGCAAGCGGTTGAGCGACAAGGTATGGGCCTCGGGATATGCCGCTTATTTTGGCATTACGAATACTCTACTGACAATTCCAGTGGGGATTCTTGCGACCATGGGTTGTGGTGGTAAAGAGCCTGTGAGAGATGCAGCACTGGATTCCTCTGTTCCAGATCAAATAAATCCTGGTGATGGCGCAAAGATGGATATTACTATCGATCCCGATGGAGGCTCGGATCAAATCATTCGAAATGAGAGCGTGGATGCCCAGGGGAATGACCCTCAATTAGACATTTCGCCAGATTTAACTAAGGACATGTATTGTTCATCAACTACCTTTTCGCTGGAAAAGATCTCGGATCCCTCAGTGAAGGGCCCAGGGACTGCGATTCGTTGCGCCAATATTAATGGCTCAGGAAACCATGTGGTATGGAATCCTTTATCAGTTAATCCAAAAATTTCGAGTCTCGGAATATTTTTGTATACACGTAGAACTCATCAATCTGAGAAGATTAGCGTGCGTGAGGCTACTGGAAATTGCACCATAGACGATAGCGGTAATAAAGTTGCATTTGCTGTTAGGACAGGAACTCCTCCTCATTTGGGTACTGACCAAGTGGTTAATCTTTATGACGTCCCTTCTCAATCAACTCAAATCTATTATTACAGTGAGAGCGGGAACGAAAATGATGCCCCGCAACTTAAATCGGATGGGACTACTTTAGCTTATTATAATTTTAATTATGATCCTATTTCTTCAATACCTATTACGATGGAAAATATTGTTGCCCAAAATCTAATAACTGGCGGCATCCAAGTATCTGCTCTAGAAAATTTGAGCCCCATCTTCCTAAATATTAATGGTAATTTTTTGATTTATCAGGACCCAGGTTCTGGAGATTTGTCTCGTTATGATTTAGTCGATGATTCGACACAGCCCTTAGATGTTACGCCGACCGCTTCGTTCTTTTCTGCGAACGACGCAGGGAATTTGATAGCTTTTACTAACGGTAATAATTCACCTGCTGGGGAACCAGCACAGATTTTCCTTTTCGATGCCACGAACAATCAGTTGCAGACATTAGAGGATGTCGATGGTTATTTAACTGCGGGTCCTTATATTAGTCGAAATGGGCGATGCGTCGTTTGGAACTCCGGTGTCGCTACTGATCCTGATGTTAATAGTAAGATTTTGGTTCGAGATTTATCACGAGGAGAGACAAAAATTATCAATGTCAATGCCAATGGTGAATTGACCAACAAAGCGGCTGAATTCCGGGATATGGATGCAACCTGTGAAAATTTATTGTATTCAACCGCTGCTACTAACCTAGTGGATGGTTGTGAGAATGTTTTAAATGAACAGGAGGGGGTATTAAATCTCTACGTCATTGGGTTAAATAGTTTCTTTTCTCAACCTTAATAAAAAAAAATTAACCCCTTGAGATATCTCAAGGGGTTAATTTGTGTGCATTTTAGGGCAGGTTGTTTAGTCTATTAAAAGTAAACTTCCAGACAAGAGCAGAGCACTTCATTGTAATCCACATGGCCTCCCGATCCGTTAGCGAAGAAAACATTGGTCAGAAGATCAATTTTATCATCTGCCAATAATCCCTCAGAAATTTCCTGTTCATTATTGTTGTGGTCGTAGCCGCTATAAAAGTATGTCTCTCGAGAAATAGCTCGTCCGATAATCCATTTTCTATTTGAAAAGTCTCCTAACGTGGTGGTGGCACCATTCACAGTCGATGTGACGAGGTTACCGTTCACATAGTTGAACTTAAACTTCCAATTTGAATTCAAGGCACGCTTAAGTGCGATTTTACCTGCTTCAAGAGCATAGGCGGCGAAAGGGCAGGGGAGTTTAGCGTTATCAGGATCATTAATACCGTCTAATTGCTCTTTGGAAAACTTTTTGGAGGCAACATGAAACACTTCACCATTGCTCAGTGTAATAGCGATCACGCCACCTGAAAGGCACGGAATGGAAGCTGTGCAAGATACTCCGTTCGTTGGAAGTTCGTCCCCTACCTCCGTGTAAGTGGCTGGCTTTGTTGTTGTGTTAGTTTTTGCGCCTGTTTTGATATCTTCCACTTCATAATTTGCTGTGCGCCACCCATAAGGAAACGACGTAAATTGATAATACCTTCTAGCCTTAATATGCTCTGCCTTAGTGACGAATAAGGTGGTACGGTCTACATCTTTAGAAAAAGTGCCATTAGCTAATAAATGTGTGACGCTAACAGATCTTGTTCCGGCATAGCGCTTAGAATAAGTTCGCCATACATGGGCTTCATTGACCTCTTGACTCAAGATGATATCACTTGCGTCCCCTGCAAATTCTCCTTCTCCCCAAGGAAATAGCTTGGGACTCGCGCTTGCCCCCTGAACATAAAAGTGTGAGCTATCATACTGAACATTCTTCATCACGAGCGCGCCCACTTTATTTGTGCTTTTAGCATCGATCAGCATATTGCGTATTGCATTCAAATTTTCCCATACCCAATTACCGCTCCCCATGGTTCCCGCGAGAGGATAAAGAGGATCATTGGTAGGTTTGTTCGCCAATAAGATATCTTGTCCGACATAAAAAACCTTAGCGGGCCCATCTGCAGTTTCTACTTGGTTCCCGTTGGCATCCAAGGTCACAAGATAACGTTGGAAATTGATGGTGAAATAAGAGGGAAGGTAATGAACGTAGGCGACGGGAGAAATATAGGTGATTTTTCCATATTCCACGCATAAGTTGTTATTTTCAACGAGATTACCATAGGTTCCTGCTTGGGCGTCACGGCAATCCAGTTTGGATGCATAGACTGCGTTTCTAATATCGTTGGAGTTCTGTAGGTATTCAAATCCAAATACCTTTCCCCCAACCAAGAGCAAAGGCACCATCAACGCCATGAATTTTGCTGTTGGAAGTAAAAAGGCGCTGATACGGTTTAATATTCCCCTTAGCTTAGACATAATTACCCCCCCTAATTAGATAGTTTTTTTATTCTTTTCGAAAACCTGTGAATTCTATTTATTGATTTGGATGCTTATTGGATTGAGCAAAGATCGTACCTAAATCAGTGCTTTTTAGAATTTTATAAACTCAAAGAAATTCATGAGATTGAAATTAACGGGGGTATTTTATTCTTTTTCCTTTAACCTTGTTAAACCGGGTTAATCCGGTTAAATCCGGTTTTATCCACTCCGCTCGCACATCAATCGCTCATCAATTACTTAAATGAGCTTATATTTTTTTAACCGGCGAAACAGGTTGGTTCGAGGCATCTCCAACTCCCTTGCTGCCTCTGAAATATTTCCTTTAGTTTTAAGTAAGGCATTAGTGAGAACTTGGACTTCAGATTGTTGAATTTTTTCTCGGACAGAGGTCACGCTAGGTAGTTTATCGATCTCAACTCGTTCTATCTTCATCATTTCTTCTAAATGTAGGTCTAAATCTTCTGTCTCAATAACTGGACCACTATTGAGGATCACCGCTCGTTCGACGATATTTTCTAATTCCCTCACGTTTCCGGGCCAATCGTAATTTGAAAGTAGTTGAATTGCCTCGAGAGAAAAAGAGATGGTGATGCCTGTTTTTTTGGAAAATTTTTTTAAGAAATAGTTGGCAAATTCAGGAATATCTTCCTTTCGTTCCCGCAGGGGAGGGACTTGGATCGGGATGACATTAAGCCGAAAATATAGATCTTCACGAAACCTCCCTTGCTCCACCTCTTTTTTCAGATTCTTATTCGTCGCGGCAATGAGCCTCACATCGGTTGAGATAAGACGATTTCCCCCGACACGCTGTATCTCTCTTTCTTGTAGTACTCGAAGGAGTTTTACCTGGATCTCTTCAGGGATTTCTCCAATTTCATCCAAAAAGATTGTCCCTTGATTTGCTAACTCAAATCGTCCGACTCGTGCTTGATCGGCGCCGGTAAATGCCCCTTTTTCATGGCCAAATATTTCGCTTTCTAAAAGGGTTTTGGCGAGCGCTGCACAGTGGACGGGGATAAAAGGGGCATCTTTTCTTTTGCTAGAGGAATGAATCGCGCGAGCTAACAACTCTTTTCCTGTCCCAGTTTCTCCCAATAAAAGAACTGTGGAATCGGTAGGGGAAACCTTTTGGACCATCTCCTTCACATTCTTTAACCCTGAGCTAAATCCAACCATCCCTCGATCATCATAAGTTTGCAGGACTTGCTCTTCTAGAATTTGCACTTTGGCGAGACGTGATTCTAGCTCTTTCATTTTTGCTTTTCGCTGTTGGTATTCTTGCAGAGCTTTATCTAGGATTGGCTTTAAAGAACCTTTCTTCCACGGTTTAACAATATAATCACTGACATGTCCTCTTCGTATAGCTTCCAGTAAGAGGTTAGTTTCCGTGTAGGCGGTGAGGATCATTCGGATGGTATCGGGCCTTTCGGAATAAAGTTTTTCGCATAATTCAATTCCACTCATCCCCGGCATCCGCTGATCGGCAATGACGAGGGGGATCTCTTCTTTGAGAGTGATCTTAAGAGCCTCTTCCGCTGACAGGCATACCTTAATCTTATAATCCGAACCAAAGGCGTGTTCGAAGGTATCTAGATTGCCTTGTTCGTCGTCGATGTAGAGGATTTGGATTTGATCTGTCATGTTTTTTTCTTTTGTAGGGTTGACTTCAGTCGACCTTACATTTTTTCAATATGGTAACATCACCAAAAACTCCGTCCCTTTTCCTTCTTCCGATTTCACTTCAATCGATCCTCGATGATTTTTAATGATCTGCTGCGTGATCGCCAGTCCCAACCCTTGTCCTTCTCCTTGCCCCTTGGTGGTAAAAAAGGGATCAAAGACCTTCCCGATGATTTGTCTTGGAATCCCCTTACCATTATCTCGAATCACTACTTTGACCCCCGCACTTGCTTCATGGGTGGAGACCTGAACATGCCCCCCTTCGGGAGTGGCATCGCAGGCATTGGCAATTAGATTGGTAAAAGCTTGTTCGATTTCCGCTTTCACTCCTAATATTTTAGGAGCCTCTACAAAGTTCCTTTCGATTTCTAATTTATTTTGCCATTTATGTGCGAGAAGATCGATACATTTGTTGAGTAGTTCCACCAGATCAATCTCTTCCTTCTCGGGACGTGTTCCAGACGGGATATTTCGAAATTGTTGGATCAATTTTTGCGCGCGAGACATCCCATCTTCCATATTGGAAACCATCTTATCTAAATTTTTAAAAACCCTATTCGTTTTTTCATCCGGATTTGAAATAACCCCTTTTAAATATTCCAACGAATCACGGAGCGGTTCTAAACTTGAATGAACAAACGTGAGTGGATTATTGAGTTCATGAGCTAACCCTGACAAAAGGCCACCAAAAGCGACCCGTTTTTCGGATTGCACGATATAAGTTTGCGATTGGCGTTTTTCTCCAGGTATTATTCCCGAGAGTAAAGCGATCGGAAAAAGTAAAACTAGTAATGATGCAAAATGAAATGGGATTGAAATTCCCAAAAGTATCACGATGATGACGATCATCACGGGGATCAAGAAAATGACTGCTTGGGCTAGAAGCAGATACCTTGCAATGATTTTTTCAAATTCAGGTTGAGAAGT
>JBGTGJ010000161.1:0-3147 GCA_041746775.1 bacterium | reverse complement strand
CTCCGCTGAAGAGGCTCTGCAACTTCTCGAGCAAGAAGACTTTTCGATGATTGTGGCCGATCAAAAAATGCCAGGGATGAGTGGGATTGAATTGTGTGAACGATTGATTCGACTTCGACCTGACACGGTTCGAATTATCCTCACCGCTTTTTCCGAGACGCAAATGCTGCTTGATGCGATCCATCGTGGCCATGTTCATGATTACATCGTTAAGCCGTGGAAGAAGAGTGAGCTCAAGCCGATTTTGGAAAAACATTTTGAAGATTACAAACAGAGGAAAACTAAGATCCAAGAGTTAGAATCACGTGCCGCTGAGGCTGAGCAATTGAAAGAGGCATTGGGGGAGATCTACGATCCCAAACATCTGATCGGTTCAGGGGGAGGATTGAGGGAAGTACTTAAGACAGTTGAAAAGGCAGCCCCAACCGATTCCACGATTTTACTTCTCGGTGAAACTGGGACCGGTAAAGAGCTGATGGCTCGCCTGGTCCACCAATCAAGCAAGCGAAGTCATGGCCCATTTGTAGCGGTCCACTGTGCCGCTTTGGCGAAGGGGCTATTGGAGAGCGAGCTGTTTGGTCACGAAAAAGGGGCGTTTACCGGTGCCGATCAAGTGAGAGTGGGGCGGTTTGAAATGGCGAAGGGGGGGACGATTTTTCTCGATGAAGTGGGGGAGATCCCGGAAGAGACGCAAGTGAAATTACTTCGTGTGCTTCAAGAACGGCAGATCGAGAGGGTGGGAGGGAATCGACTTATTCCAGTAGACATCCGCTTGATTGCCGCCACGCATCGTCATCTTGAACAATTGGTGAAAGAGGGAAGTTTCCGCGAAGACCTCTTTTACCGATTAAATGTCATTGCGGTCAAAATCCCTCCCTTAAGAGAACGCAAAGAAGATATTCCGATCTTGGCAAAATCCTTTCTCAAGAAATTTTCCTCCCAGATGGGTTTTGAGACCTCTCTTTCCGAGGAGAGTCTTGCCCAGCTACAAAATTACGATTGGCCAGGAAATGTGCGCGAGCTGGAAAATATCATTGAAAGGGCGGTGATCTTGAGTGGAGGGATCGTCATCGAGCCGGAAGATCTGAATCTCCCCTCCGGAGAAATTTTAAAGATTGAAAAGGTGGACCTGCAGAAATTGGAAGCCCCTTCCTCGTTTCGGGAACAGATTCATCAAAAAGAAATAGAAGAGTTAAAACAGGTCCTCATCCAAAAAAAGGGAAACGTCTCCGAAGTAGCCCGGGCTTTGAACATCCCTCGCACTACCCTTATTCACCGGCTAAAGAAGTTTAAGCTTCTCTAGGTAGGGCTGACTTCAGTCCACCAACTCCCCGTTCTCGTATTACTTTCCTAATCACAACTCCCATTTTTCCTGCTTCAGATTTCATTGAATTGTGGAATCGAAATTGGAAGCGGGGGAAAAGGAAATCAACCCTACAGAATCAATCATCAATCCTCGTAAGCTTTCGACAGCTGCCGACAGGTCTAGTCAATTATTAAGCCGGACTCCTTCTTATTCATTTTCATAACACTCGTATAAATTGCTAGAATTACTAGTATTTTTTAATAAATTATAAAATATGTACAACTTGGCAATTCGATTGCACCTCTCTCAATTCACAAATCAAACAAATAGTTTCAGTGAGAAGTTTTCTGTAATCCGTAATGAATCGGTTTTTGACCTACGAGTGGTAAATGGGAGTGGTACCCCTCGCTGGTTAAGAATCAAATGTGTGTGGGAGATAATCTATGAAGTTGATAATTAGAAAAGTCAGTTCATTGTTGGTTGGTGTGGTGGCGTTATCATCCTTATTTGTATTTAATGCCAGTTCGGTGCAGGCTCAAGAATGGCCCGATTATGATTATTCTGGGGGATGGATTAAATCAGTAAATGAAGTGTCGAAACCGGATGGAAACGGTGGAACTTATAAATGTCTCGAAATTAGCCTTGCGCTTAATGCCTCGGGCTCCGAGACAAAAACGATTTTTATCTGCCAATCCAACTGTCCTAGCCCAGCTTGTTGCCAAGTTTGCGCGGCATGTTATGACAAATGTAAATCAGTCTTAATGGCTCATGCGAGCAGCTCTGCAAAAGAGAAGGTTATTTTCGTGACATTATCGGATGGTGTCGGGACCTATGCGCAGGGGTTACCAAACGGTGTTGCAGCGGATGGATCTCTCAATTGCCATTGCTTCATTGATGTAGGAGTCGCGTTTGCCGGTATGTGATTATTGAGTTAATTAACTAAAAGCCCGCTCAAATCGAGCGGGCTTTTTTTGTACTAGGAAAAATAGTTAAGCGATCGCTTTTTCCTCAACCATCACTTTTTCTTCCACCTTAATCCGCATTCCATAAAAAGAGCGAATGACGAAGATCGCAGAAATCACAAAGAAGATGCCAGAGAGAATAGCACTGGTTTGGCGAGGGAGCTCGATTGCCAATTCGACCGCTAATAACCCAAACAGTGTGGTGAATTTAATCACGGGATTCATCGCGACTGAAGAGGTATCCTTAAACGGATCCCCGACAGTGTCTCCGACCACGGTAGCGGCATGGAGAGCGCTTCCCTTTTCTTTGAGTTCAACTTCTACCACTTTTTTGGCGTTGTCCCAGGCGCCGCCGGCATTGGCCATGAAGATCGCTTGGAAAAGTCCGAAGAGTGCGGTCGAGATCAGATAGCCGATGAAGAAAAAGGGCTCCAAACATGCGAAGGCCAGGGTGCTGAAAAATATAGTGAGGAAGATGTTGAACATCCCCTTTTGCGCGTACTGGGTGCAGATCGCGACCACTTTTTTACTATCGGCAATCGAGGCCTTTTCGACCCCATCCAGCTTGATATTTGCTTTGATGAATTCCACCGCTCGGTAGGCCCCGGTCACGACTGCCTGGATCGAGGCGCCAGTGAACCAATAGATCACCGATCCGCCGGTGATCAGTCCCAGCAAGAAGAAGGGGTGAAGTAGCGATAGTTTTTCCAAATCAATCGTGAGGCCGTTGGTGAGCAGCACGATGATCGAGAAGATCATAGTGGTGGCTCCAACCACGGCGGTTCCGATCAACACCGGTTTGGCGGTCGCCTTGAAGGTATTTCCGGCACCATCGTTTTCCTCCAAAAGATGCTTGGCCTTGTCGAAGTTGATATCGAA
>JBGTGJ010000160.1:0-4670 GCA_041746775.1 bacterium | reverse complement strand
CACTGTTCGTTGGTAACTGGAAGATGAACGGCACCATTGGTTAGTCGATCAAGATTGTGACCACCCTAAAGAAGCTGTTAGCAGAATCGACCCCACTCGAGGTGGCGATTGCCCCTCCGTTTACGGCGTTGTATTCCGTTTCGATTGCCTTATCGGATTCCCCCTTCCAACTGGCTGGGCAGAATATGCATTGGGAAGAAGAGGGGGCTTTTACAGGAGAAGTTTCAGGATCATTTTTGCGGGACGTTGGATGTTCCTACGTCATTGTTGGACATTCGGAACGACGAAAATATTTTGGTGAAACCGATAAAACCGCTCATCTTAAAGTTCAATCTGCTTTAAAAAATGAATTGGTTCCGATTCTCTGCATCGGAGAAGACCTGCAGCAGCGTGAGCAAAAAAAGACGTTAGAAGTGATCGAAGGACAGCTCAAAGGGGGATTACGAGAGGTTGCCATCCACGATTTTGAGAAATTAGTGATCGCTTACGAACCAGTTTGGGCGATTGGAACCGGAAAAACGGCGACTCCCGAGCAGGCAGGAGAGGTTCATCATTTTATTCGTAGCTGGCTCACAAAGTACTTTGACGCCCCGACCGCAAATCGAGTATTGCTTCTTTACGGCGGGTCGGTTCAACCTGACAATGCCCCTGGTTTAATGAGAGAAAGCCATGTCGACGGTTTACTGGTCGGTGGTGCTTCGTTAGATCCTGAGGCTTTTGCTAAAATCATCAATTTTGAAGAGAGGATGATGTAAATGGAAAGTTTATTATTAGTAGTTCATTACTTAGTTTCTATTTTTCTGATTATCGTGATTTTACTTCAGGCAGGAAAAGGGGCCGACATGGGGGTCACCTTCGGTGGCGGCTCTCAAACAGTTTTCGGAGGAAGAGGGGCAGCCACGTTCCTCAGTAAATTGACCACAGGTGTAGCGATTGTCTTTTTATTCACTTCGATCTCACTCGCTGGGATTGCGAAAAATAAAAGTAAATCGACGATTTTAAAAACTGTTCCGCAAGAGGCACCTATAAAGTCACCCGAGACCCAGTTGATGCCCGTTGCGCCTCCGGAAACAGCTCCTACAAAGTAATTTTTCGAGGTCTAAAATCTGACTTCTGTTTTCTGTATACTGTCTTCTGTTTTTCGAATGCCGCGGTGGTGGAATGGCAGACACGCATGTTTGAGGTGCATGTGGAGAAATCCGTGGGGGTTCGAGTCCCCCCCGCGGCATAAATTTGGCCAGCCAAATTTAAATCGAAGAACGAAGAACGCGAACGAATGCATATTTTTCTTCCATAATCTCAATAAGTTCCAATCCCAAAAAAATCCGCAATCTTTCTAAGATCCTGCCGATATTATTCTGTAAAACCTTCATTCCTTTTTCTTCTACCCTTTCCTTTCGGAGGGGAGAAAGTCAGGGATTGGGTGGTGCCTTAGTTAAAAAAAAATATTCCGGAAAAAATTAAAATGACTCTACCCAAGATCAAACCTCCCATTGTTTTTAATCAAACGATCGATCAAAAGATCCTTCAAACGGTCAAACCGGTTGCTCAAGGGATCAAAGACCTCGCGGTAGGAGCCTACTTCATCTCTCATGATATTTTTAATTTGGTTACCGGATGCGACAGAAAATGGGGGGAGAGAAACTCTTGGTTTTCTGGATTTTGGAAATATGACAACCACCCTTGGGATGGAGTCATCTTTAGGGTTGCAGATACCGCCGCTCGTTTTTTCTACGGTGCGATCAATACCGTTAGCTGGGGTGGAACTCATTATCTCTTTAATCAAAAGTTGGGGATGGATATCGAATACTTTTCCCCTCCTCCCAAAAATGTCCGAGAACAGACTCGCTATTTCCTTGGTGGACTTTTAACCCTTTTGCCAGTTCGGTCACCGATCATTCGAGCATTGGGAAAAGAGAAAATAATAAATTCCCCCGTCTCTCGTCCCCAAACTCTGCAGGGGAATGCAGTCTCGAATGCTCTCCGTTCCGACGGGCCGCAGAGCGGCCAGTTAGGCATTCCCACGCCGAGCGTGGGAATGAGTGGAGTGAGTGGTCTTGTCGTAATAAAAAGGAATCCCTCACCTACGGAAAGCAATGGCTTATCGACTCAAACACAAACTTCCTTTCAAGTAGCTCCATCTATTCCACTCATTCCCAAAAACCGAACCGTTTGGAATCAATGGACCCCGCCACCCAAAATCAAAACAAAGTCTAATCCTCATCACCCTGAGAATTACGAGATGCCCGGAGTGAGGGGACCTGCGATGGAAAGTCCAAAACCTAATCCGGCAGTGAGTATTATTGGGTTTCCCTCAAGTTACAAAAGTGAAGAGTCGATGGTCGATCCTCAAACGACGGAGGTAGTATCGGTAGAGTTTCCTCCCTTTGTTTTATCCAAGGAGGAATATTGGTTTTCTCCCACCGCCGATCCAAGACTCACCGAGCTGTTGCAGCAGGTAGAAATATGGGCAGGGGAAGAGGTGGGAGTTACAACTTTTGGGGAAGTTCAACAGCTTCTAGAACGTCTGAAGAAAGGGATTTCTGAGGAATTGACCCGTGAAGAAAAAGAGGCGCTTGCCCTGGAAGTCGAAGGATTTTTGTTGGCGATGCAGGGACTCAAACCTTCGACCGAAGTCCATAATCCGATTCCCGAAACGATTGATTTTTCAACCCTGGGGGCGGCGGAGCTTTTAGGATGGATTCGAAATGGGGTGATTGAAATTCCATCAGGGAAAAAGAAATGGAAAGAGGGAGTTGAAAAATTGGTCGAGCTGTTTTCGTTAGGAATGAGAGAAGTCTTTTCAGAATCAACCCCTCCCGATTTTTTCAGGAAGGTGGCAGCTGGTTGGGGAAGATTACTTTCAACCAACCAACCAACACTTTCGGAGGAAGTTTCCAAAAGAATCGGAAATGAGACTGGTGTTCTTCTTCAATCGCTCTGGAGGTTAGGACGGGCGGGAGGGGTCCCCCTTTCTTTGATGAAGAGATATCTCCATCAATTAGATCTCGTCGCTCTCATTCGGGCGAAGGGATGGCTTCTGGGAGAGATTGCAAGACTTCAAAAACTTCCGACAAATAACGAAGAATCGATTGAGCTTCAGAGTGCCTTCCTCCTGGAGAAAAACCAGGGGACCATCCTTTCTCGAGCTGCCAGTACACGAGATCCTGACTATCCCCAAAAGGTCGCCCAGGCCCTTCCTGCGATGCTTCAAGAATTCTATCAGCTGATCGAAGAGATTCGAAGGTCTCACGATCCGGTGGTTCTAGAAGGAGGAGTCTTGTTGGGGGGAGAGATTAGCGGGGAGAGAAAGGGGAATCTGAATAGTATCATTTATCAAGCAATCGCATCAGGGACTCTGATCACCTATATTGAGGCGATCCGGGGAGAGTTTATCGATGGTAACATGCTGAGGAGGTTTTATGAGGGGGTGGAGGAATTTAGAATGAGGGAACAAAATGAATCGGCCGAGCTCTTAGATAGAAACAAAGGGTCGATCCTTTACCATGCGCTCTGTCATGGAAAACTTGACTATGTGGAGACGGTGGTAGCGGCGATTCCGCAGATGCTTGAGGGATTAAGTGGGGCAAAAGAGAGGCTTTTGCAATTAAATCAGACTGATGTCGCTGAGGTCTTAAATAAAAACAAAGGATCAATTCTTAGTCATGCGCTCACCCGGGGAAAACTCGACTATGTTGAGACGGTGGCAGCGGCGATTCCGAAGATGCTTGATGAGTTGAGAAGTGCGAGGGAAAAGCTCTTGATTAGAAATGAGACTGATGTCGCTGAGGTCTTAGATAAAAATAAAGGATCGATTCTTAACCATGCGCTCAATCAAGGGAAACTTGACTATGTAGAAACGGTGGCAGCAGCGATTCCGAACATGCTCAATGAGTTGAGAAGTGCGAGGGAGGAGCTCTTGATTAGAAATGAAGCTGATGTCGCTGAGGTCTTAGATAAAAACAAAGGCTCGATCCTTAGCCATGCGCTCACCCGAGGTAAACTCTACTACATGGAGAAAGTAGTAGAAGCGATTCCGAAGATGCTTGATGAATTGAAAAGCGCGAAAGAGAGGCTGTTACTAAGAAATGAGACTGAGATTGTGGAAGTTTTAGATAAAAACAAAGGGACCATCCTCAACCATGCACTCAATCAGGGTAAACTCGACTATGTGGGGACGGTGGAAAGAGAACTTTCTAAATTTATCCAAAAGATCGATCGATTGATTCAAGGGTTAAAACAACGAAGAGAAGATCATCTTGCCCAATCGGTAGAATATAAAAAGAAAACCATCATTTCAAAGGCAATCGACGCGGGAAAGATCGAACTTGCCGAAGGGGAGGGGTTGGAAGAGTGGGTGTTGGAAGAGGTGGGGCGTTAAGCTGATATATACAGAACATTTCTCACCATTTGCCTATCTTCTTATTTATCATTAAAATTAAAGAAAGCTTATTCATTATAGAGGAGGGGCTATGAATCTCGACCTAAACCACCAAGAAATCCAATACTTACAGAATTTAGTCGACCAACATCTGCTCGAGTTGAGTCATGAGATTGGGCACACTGATCACCGGGATTTTAAAGAGGAGTTAAAAAATGAGGTTGAGGTGATGCGGATGTTGCAGCAGAAGTTGCAGGCTGAGAATTGGAGTCAATGAGGTAAGATCTAT
>JBGTGJ010000159.1:0-4886 GCA_041746775.1 bacterium | reverse complement strand
TTCAACCTGCTGCCATTCTTGCAATCGATGATGATATCGCTCTAACCAGCGAAGCGATTCGAGATCTTTGCTAGCTATCAGCTGTTGCCGATGCGCGGAAAGGATTGGCTGAGTTGATTCTAAAAATGTTTCAAAAGAGATTTCTTGATTCTGATCTTGGATATTTTCCAGCGCCGCCAAAATTTGATGCAACATCGGTCCGGAATTTTCACTATATGTTGGATCGATATAGCGATTCCACTGTTTGGGATTGGCAAGACACAGTTGCGAGTGAGGGGCCTGCGTTTGGCGATACCATTCCAGATGCCTCCACTCATGCCATGGCGTTGGGTAGGGTTGCAGGATCAATTCCGTTGTGGGGGATGGAATCGTTTCTATGGAGCTGATCGGAAGCTTTTCTAATTTTTTAAAAATCGGAAATAACATCCCCTCAGGATCGACCTGGTTTTCTATCGGCGGAATAAAAAGATGAATCTCGATGGAAGCGTATCTTTTGGTCAAAATCGAAAGTAGTTTGAGTAGTGGTAGATCGAGCTGTCGAAAGCCGAGTAAATAGATTTCCGTAATTTTACTAAAATATTTAAAATCTCCTTCCGACAGTTGTTGCAAGGCAGCATCCACTTGTTGTTCCAAACTCCAAGCATGAAATTTCGTCGAAAGTAGGTTTTGATATGCTTGATACAAATGAGCGAGTGGGCTTTTTTGATAAGTTGGTATGAGTCCGCTTAAAAGTCGGTGATAGAAAGAAAATTCCCAAAAAACTTGAGGATAATGTTCTCTTGCAGGACGAAACGGGAGGGGAACTTTTTCTATCACCTGAGCGAGTCCCTTCTGCTTTTGCGGCCAGGTAGCAATGGGGAGCGGTTGCGGGTGAGTTTGAAGTAATTCTTCCCAAAAATCTCCCAGGCTCAAAATAATCCCTTCATTAAAAATCCCAGCACCCCCTTCAAGATCGGTCCATGTTTTTTCAATATCTTCCTTGCATTCTCGGTCAGGAGTAAGAATTTTAAGAGAGGCTTGAATATTGGCGCCAGGATATTTTTTGACCAACGGAGATAAGATCTCTTTTAAAAATGGTGCAGGGGAGTTGGTGTAGTGGAGATGAAGGGGCATTATTTTTTATTCCTCGAATGGAAGAGGGATGGAGTAATTTTAGATCAAAATCAAGGGTTGGTTCACTATCGGCTTGACCCGGTCATCATTTTCTCTAATAACTCTTTTCCTACAAAAAATATGTATTCCATCATTCTATGGGTGATCTTGCTGCTCTTGATCCCCAGCTCAAATCTTTTTTCCCAAGATCTATCTGGTGAAACCGTTTTTTCAGAAGTTGAAACAGCACGCCTGATAGAAAATCTGGATGAAGGGAAGGTCTTTGGAAACATTCTGTTTTTTCCAGAGTTGACCCCTCGACCGGCCAACGATCGTCATCAGGTCCAGGTGGGAGATATTATTCCAATATGTATCCAACTAGATGGGAAGGATGTCCCTTTTTTAGATCAATTGAAAGAGAAGACGGTTGGTTTTCAGCTAATTCTCGAAGATAACAGCGAGCCTCCTGCACGAATGAAGGTCACCGTCGGAAATTTGTTTGATCTGATCAAGGAAGATGCGCAACGTTGTTTTCGGGGAAACTATACGATTCCTGCCAATACCAAAAGTGGGGTCTACCAAGTCTCTAATCTTTTTTGGGCCACTAAAGATAATCGGTTTTATTCTTTGCGAAGCCATCTCTACCAGTTTGGTCGCGCCGATGAGTTGGATATCAAAAACCCTTTAGAAGACAAAGAGCCGCCACAATTATTAAGCATCTCAACCAAGCAAAAAGGGATTCAAGGATACAAAAAAAACTCGACGGTTTTGCGGGCTTTCCTCGAGGAAACGTTTTATTTTCAAGAAGAGAAAAGCGAAATCGATTGGAGTACACTCAAAATTTCTTACAAATTTTATATCGATCAAAAATTTAAAAAGTCGCAGCTGGCCCAGTGTAAGATCCATAAAAAAAAGCAAAGAGTGAAGTGCCGAGTGGAGTCGGTCAGCCCGATTTATGAATGGGCTTTAAACGAAGTCTCCTACCGTCTTGACCATGTTTCTCTTCAGGATAAGGCAGGTAATTTACTGATCGTGAATGATCCCAAAGTTTTAAAAGATAAGTCAGGGGAAGCACCGATTGAATTTGCGTTTCAACTTGATAAAGAAGTGTCGAAAAAAATTAAGAAGAAACTGGGACAGATCTCCACTCCGTAAAATATTCCCTAAAATAGTTTCCTCTAATGCCATTTTCTAATGCTATTTTCTAATTTTTCGCCCTTAGAACATTCGAGGATAGCGAGGATGCATTTGAAAATAGCATTAGAAAATAGAGGAAATTTTTCTGCGAAAAATTTATGCCCGGGACCGGAATCGAACCGGTACGGGCCTTATCGGCCCTCAGGATTTTAAGTCCTGTGCGTCTACCAATTCCGCCACCCGGGCGGAAATTCTGAAAGAATTTTCCCTCTAGTGCTATTTACTAATGCTATTTTCAAATTCCCCGCTTTAAAATTTTCTAATTCTCCAAAATCTGAATTCAAAATTCAAAAAACAGCATTAGAAAATAGCATTAGCATTAGAGGAAATTTTTCTGCGAAAAATTTAAGGCCAGGGGGGGAATCGAACCCCCGTGTAGAGGTTTTGCAGACCTCTGCCTTACCACTTGGCTACCTGGCCAATACTTTAAATTGGAGGGGATGCCCTACTTTAGGAACGGTAAAGAAGACAACCTAAAATTTCCATTCTTCTGCCAAACAATTTGCGGATCTATACACCATCATTTTCGACATTTCTTTTGACAACTGGAGACCCTAGGCTCACGCTATATTTCATGAGCTCCTTGCTTATTTTTACTTTGATATTTCTTCTCGGCATCGTGGCGGGGTTACGCTCTCTTTTAGCTCCTGCCGTGGTAGCATGGGCAGCACACTTGGGATGGATCGATCTACACAATACACCACTTCATTTTCTCGGTTCCACAACAGCTGTGGCTATCTTCTCTCTTTTTGCGATTGCGGAACTAATTGGTGACAAACTTCCTAAGACCCCCAATCGTACCGCTCCACTCGGTTTAACTGCACGATTTCTGCTAGGTGGGTTGTCTGGCATGGCGCTGGCATTGGTGGCAAATCAATCGGGCTATGTTGGAGCGATCTTGGGTGCGGTTGGTGGTATCGTCGGTGCCTTCGTTGGTTACCAGGTCCGTTCGAGGTTGGTGAAAGGGTTGGGTATGCCGGACTTATTAATTGCGCTAATAGAGGATGCTATCGCAATATCAGGCGCGCTTTTTATTGTTTCTCGATTTTGAAATATATTTATTCTGTGTCATTTTTATCAACCCAAATATTGACATCGTCATCCTCCACCCTCGATAATTCATTTAACTCCTCAGTTTTTCCGGAGAAACTAGGCTCTCAAATCCAATCAGCCCAGCAAGAACGCTTCCGATTGTATTTTAAAAAAACTCCCACTCATAGTTTTCCGCCTGACATGCCTTCTTGGATCACCCAGCGCAAGGTTCTACCCAAGGTCGCTCCTTTGCCATTCTTCAAGAGAGTCAAAGATAAAATGATCGCCATCGCTAATGCGCGTGAAGGGGAAGCGACTGAGTTTGGGATTAGATTGGGGTTGAAGGTGAAGGAGCTTTGGGAAAACGAGAATAGATGAAAATTCCCCTGTCGGTTAGTTCATCTAGTTTTAAATGCAGCAAAATTAAAGAAACCATAAATAAAAATAAAAACAATCCAGCTACAATTTGGCGACAGACGATATTTCTGTCGCAATATCTGACAAACCAAAGATACGGGCAATGATCGGAATCGCCAGAAACGTAACGGTCCATCTCATAAGGTGTTTCCTTTTCATTGAAATTATTTTCTAAGTCTAGAGAGATCCAAGAAAGACAACCATCAGGGGGATTTGGAATTTTGGGTAGTGGATTCTCCTCCTCATCGCAAAAAAAGCCCCCTTTTAAGAAAGGGGGCTTCGTGAGAACTTTTACAGTTCATTGTGACTGATGTGTCTACTGACGGTTCTTTATTGTGGCTCTTGCAGTTGCCCAAGGGGTGATAAGAACAGCAAGAATCAGCGCAAGCGCCAGGTACCCTACAGGAGAAGCGGTATCACTTAATGAGCATCCTCCGGTAGCTCCAGAGCCAGTATTTAATCTACTATTGTCTGGAGGAGTTGCAAAGAAGTCTTGGTCAGGACAGTTCCCCAAAGTATCAAATGGATGTTTGGCGTGCCCATTGATCCAGCCTTCTTCCGCTATACAGATGGTGTGTGGATTATTTTCGTTATGGCAGACGAGGACTTTATCTTTACCGCATCGTCCGTGAAGTGAATGATTGATCGTGCAATCATTCAAGCAGAAGTCAGTTTCGTTAGTATTTCCATCGTCGCATTCTTCACCTGCTTCTTTGATGCTATTTCCGCAGATAGTTCCTTCTTCTTCGTCCATACAATCGGAGCTACAACCGTCGCCATCTTCGGTGTTTCCATCATCGCATTCTTCACCTGGTTCACAGATGTCATTACCGCAAACCGGTAGGCATTTACATTCATGACTACAATCATCATCATCGTCGTGGTTTCCGTCATCGCATTCTTCGTCATGGTCCATTCGACCATCACCACATTCTTCTTCTTCCATTTTACATTCTTTGCTGCAACCGTCGTCATCGTTTTGATTTCCGTCATCGCATTCTTCGACCTCTTCTTTGACATGTCCGTCACCGCAGACATTTTCGGTGCAGTCGTTTTTACAATCATCATCGTTTTCACGGTTTCCATCGTCGCATTCTTCACCATCTTCGACGATCTCGTTACCGCAGCAGGGGTGTGTTTCTAATTCG
>JBGTGJ010000158.1:0-7265 GCA_041746775.1 bacterium | reverse complement strand
GTACTCACTTGAAAGCGCTTAACAGTTCAAGTGAAGTTTGGAACCGTTTTCTTCAAGACTCCTTATGGCGGCCTCATCTCCATCGTCTCGGTAATCCCTTAATAGCAACTTATTCAAAACTCCATCTTGCTGAGGGTCTATCTCAACTTATCAAAGGCTTTGGTCTTATCGAAAAGTTTCGTCCTTTTGCAAGACCAGGCAAAGAAAACGATGAACTTTTTCTTAACAAAATACATCATATTGTTCATTCCAAAATGGATGTCGAAAAGGTCTTAAAAGAGTTTAACCTATTGCGCACTAGTCCAGATGCTGAGGCAATTCGGATTTATATTGCTAACCCTGATGCTGTTCTACTTCCAGAAGGAACTGTTCAGATACCACCCTTAGACACTTCTCCCTCTCGTCTAGCCTCTATCATCACAAAGATCCGCTTAAAAAATTCGAAAGATTTAGATTCGTTAAAAAATAATTTAGGAAATCCAACCGAATTAGATGAACGAGAGCTGAAACATGCCGTGCAATATCTGAACATCTCCAACCCCTATGCCTTTATTCGAGAACTTTTACAAAATAGTCTCGATCTTAAATCGCTAGGAAAGGTTGGCAATTCCAAAGTAAAAATTGAGATCAATCCCTTTCAATCGAACGGAAAACTGGTGGTAAGTTTTAAAGATAATGGGGGGATGACCGAGCAAGAATTAATCGACCTTTTAAATCCAGGTGAAGGGGCCAAACGAGGGAAGGAAGGATTTCTAGGGGGATTTGGAGTTGGATTTTATTCCACACTAGCAAATGCGAATTGGGTCAGGATTAAAACAGCGGTAAAGGGATCTCCTAAAATCCTTTTAGCGGAATTTTTGGTGGATCGAGATGCTTCAGGAAACATTATCGATATTCGATTAAAAACCAAAAAAGATAAAAACCGTGACAATTTTTACGGTACATTGATCGAAACCGAACGGCACGCCGAAATTCCTCAACTCGAAGCAGCCCGTTTTGAGGCGAACCTGAAAAACCTCTCGAAGTATGTAAACCCCAATTTCGCTTCCGTTAATTATCGGAGTGAAGTGGTAAATCGTGATCAAGTGAAGCCTCTGGTTACCTTGAAAAAAAGTCCGATTGGAAAAATCGAATTGTATGATGGACTCGATAATAAAATTCTTTTGGGAGGATTACCATTAACGGACCTTCCAAGAGAATTATGGAACGATCTTCCCAAAGGGGTGCAGAATTTTTACTCAAGACTAGGGTTCTACCTTAACCTTGATCCACAAATGGTTAAAACCACCTCTACTCGCGATCGATTAAGAGATCCTCACGTTTTACCAGAACTTAAAAAAATTTTTCCCTCGCTTCTGATCAAGGGATTTCTACAACGGGTCGCAGACCGATCCAAGCCGGAAGACCTCCACCAACTTCCTGAAGTTTATTTCATTCAAGCCTATGATCTGGCCAGAGGTGCAACGATTGGAAAAGAGATTTTAGCCGATGCAGAAAAACTCAATACTGGGAGACATAGTGAGATCGATCCGAAGAAATATTCTCAGGGAGAATTGGGAGAGCGAAGCCTGATCAAGTTACTGACGGTGATCAAATTTATTCCGGTAACAGATAGAGAAAATCAGCTCTTGCTCAGTGTTCGTGATCTTCATGAATATTACCAAAAGGCTCTTAACGGTGATGCAAAGGCAAAAGAAATAATGATGAAGGCATATAATGCCAATGTTCTTCCTAGGTCACTTACTGAACGCCTTTCCAGAGCAGATCAAAGTCACTTTTATGGCCTCACCGAGCTACAACGGGATACAGATTCAATGGACAGCAAATTCCATCGCGAAACATTATATCCCGCCCACGAAATTGACGACCTGGATACCCGAATTTATCTGGAGATTTTACAGAAGACTCTTTCTCACATCTATCGTCATTACCAAAAAGGGAAAGTTAATGTAGGAATCAACACCCACCGATCACATATCTCTGCTTTTGCCCTTCACTTTAAAGAAGGCGATGATTACTTCCTATATCGTAGCTTGGGAAGTTTTTTGAGAAAAGATGTTCAGGAATTAGCCGAGATTCGAAAAGATCCTGACAAAGTAAACAGCCAAAAACGATTCGATCATTACCTAGCTAAACTCTTTGAAGTAGCCAGCCACGAACTAACGCATGTTTTAACCGAACGACCGCACTCTCCAGATTTCACTCACGACGTAAAATTTTTCCAAGACCAAATGAAAATTCTGCTTGGTCCCAAGCTTAAAAAGAATCTCGCTGAAAAATGGTTTAAGGAGATTCGTCGTGGAAATTAATTTCAAACCGCTTCGATGGGCAAAAGAATTTGGTCAGTCCTTGAAACCTGTCGCGCAAGGAGCCGGTGATATCCTGACCAGCGCCTACTGGCTTCCGCACGATGTTTTTAACTATGTCACCGGGTGCGACGAAAAGTGGGGGGAGAGAAATTCTTGGTTCACGGGATTTTTAAAATATCGAAATCATAGATGGGATGGTCCCATCTATCGTATTGGAGATACCGCGGCTCGATTTTTTTATGGAGCTATCAACACTGTTTCTTGGGGTGGAACACATTATGTTTTCAATCAAAAAATAGGACTCAATATTGAATATTTCTCCCCTCCTCCTAAAGATGCACGGGAACAAACTCGTTACTTCCTTGGCGGGCTACTCGCACTTTTTCCCGTCCGTGCCCCCATCATTCGGGCTTTAGGAAAAGAGAAAATAAAGAGTGCTTCAACAGTTCCAACAGCTAAAAATTTACCGGGCGAAACTTATGATGTGGCTCCAAGGAGTCGACCACAAATTCTTCCTCAGCTCTCTCCCAAAATCTTGATGCAACAAACGTGGAAAGCAAAACCTTTTCATCCTGCGTTACCCTCAACCGTAGAAACTTCAGCAGGAAAAGTAACCATTCCAAGCAAAGGATTTCTCGCGACTACTTCTACCAAAAGTGGAAACGTTGGCGGCTCCTCAGGAGCTAGCGGGGCCCTTCAACCCTCGATTCCAACGTCCCAAAGAATTTTCTTACAAGCAATCTCCGAAAGAAGAACTGGTTCTACAAACCCAGCTCAAAATTTAAATGAAGCAACCAACACCAACGCTTCACCTTTCACTCTTCACGCTTCACGAACTCCCCCCATTCCCTTCCACCTTCCCAGCTCTCAAACAGGAGAAATCAAGGAGCCAAACTATTCGAAAGAAGAATGGATCGTCCTGCCAGGGGCAACAAAAAAAGAAGGGGCGATGGGAATGCCCAGTGCCTTTCATGATGACATGGTGGAACCGTCCGAAAATCAAATCACCTACGAATTTTCTTTGGGCACAGAAGTTGCCATGAATCGTGTCGTGAAAAGATTAATGGATTGGGAAGGTCGCCGAAATGCTCCAGGAGAACTTTTCAAACAGATTGAAGGATACGCCCGACGTTATCCTCAAATATTTTTTACAAAGATTGATCACCCTTTAAATCAAGCAACACCAGAAGAGATCGCCAAAGAAACTGCAATACTTCAGCAGCAAATTCGAGATGCAGATTATATGCTGCCGGACGCCTATGAAAACTATCTATTGCAGCTTTATTCTTACGCTCTTCTGATCAAAAGCGGAAAAATGACTGAACAAGATATCTACCAGGGCCTTCACGCATTATTTGCTGGGTTTGCCTCATTTCATGAAAGTGATATCAAGGTGAGTTTTATTCCAGATTATCGAGGACCCAACCTACTTCATTGGGAAGCCCATCTTCGAGAAATTCAGGAAGCGATCGGCAGACCCCATCTTAATGATCTACAAAGATTGGCAGCATCGAGTAATATCGATATTTCTTTGGAAGGACAGACTCTCACGAATCAACAAAAAAAGGATTTTTATAAAAATTATCAAGAAATGTTTGGCAGCCAATTGCCTCGCTATCCCGAGATTCATGGGATGGCCTCATTGGCCTTCCAAGATCTGCAAAATGGTCTTCCCATTCGCCCTTTTGTTTTGTCTTACACTGGTAGCAACGAGCTTCGATCATTTCAATTTATTGCGAATTCTCCGGTAGAAGAAACATTTCCACTCAATTATTTTCCTTTGGAGGATTATTTTAACATCGTCCCAAATCGGCTGGAAGGATACGATATCTCGAGAGGAGGAACAAACCTCACCATCGAATTTTATCTATCTCCGCCAGAATTGCTGATGATGTTAAGCAAGTACAAAGAATTATTAGAAGATAACCGCTCTTTGGCTGCGATACAGGGAGGAATGGTCAACCTTTTTAGAAGTTTACTGAGAATCTACAACATTCCGATTCGCTTGATTTCCCATAGTTATCCTGAAATCCCCTCTCCTGGTCTGCTGGAATTTCCACAGCCGATGGGTTTTTGGGAAGCTGCATTCGCCGCAAAAAATAAAATTCTCGCAACCTATTTATCACCAAGGAATCCTTCCCTCAACGTAAGAGAACAAGCTTATCGCTGGAGCCTTGAAATGGGATTAGCACTGAAACTCGACCCAAAACTCAATCAGCTCGCCCCCACCAGACCTCATAGAAAACCAAAATAGCGGGAATGAAATAGAAGAGAAATAGACCAGCTCCACCGATGGTAAAAAGCCAAACAAATTTGGGTGAAATGTATCGAACGGCAAACGGTGCCACATTGTAAATCAGGATGGCAAAACCACCCCCTAATACCAAAGTTTTCTTATACGAAGATCGTAATGGAACCCAATTCAACCCTACCCATATTGCCAAAAATACGAGTGGCATGACAAAACTATGCACATGCGCTGTTTGTAATAGTTGAGAATATAAGCGGGGAATTTCCATCCCCCCTTCCGCCTCATTTCCAAGATAATAGTGGACTGTTTTTTCGTGCGAAATGTCATAATGCTTCAAGCTCATGAGTGCCGCGACGCCGAAGCCAAGTGAAATCAAAAATAAGAAGATGGTGATCGTCCATTTGAGGTGAGAAGATTGCCGATAAAGTCTAGGGGTTTCCATTTCCATAAAGAATTTTCCACAACACGAGTGCCCTGTTAACACCAGTCACGAGCGCTTGAGAAGAAAGAGTTGCGCCGGTGATATTGATAATATTGCCGTGAAGTCTAATTTCGTCGTTGAGTCCTTTGGCTTTAAATTGGTTGAGAAATCTTTTGGAACTGACCTCTCCTCCATGACTCTCCCGATAAACCATTATCTCCACCGCATCAACCTTTCCTTGTGGGCTAATTCTCGACACAAAAGTAATTGGACTCACCTTTCCAATCTGCTCATCGATTAAGGCGTAACCGTCAACATGCGTTCCAGTTTTTCCGAGATAAAAGGTATAACTTGATTTAGGGAGGTCATATTTGAGCAGCTCTTTTGCTTTTTTAAGCCGCTCGGAAGTGAGATCGTGTTTTTCTTGGATCACTTCTTGCGAACCTTGGAACAACTGCTTCAATGCTTGTTCGGGTCGAAGATAGACGGTGGTTTGTGCTTGGGCTGCCTGATGAGCAAGCAGCCCAAGGATCAGAATAACCAAAAAATTGATTTTATGTTTCTTTTCCAATCTTAAAACCCAAACGCGGTACCAAACAGAATGGAGTGATTTTTGTCATCTTCTGTCGGTAAATAGTTGGTCACACTCGCCAATGTTTCTCCATCATTGGTTTGAGTGTATTCGTAGGCCAACTGAAATACCGCCAATGGATTAAGTCTAAAGGCTAATCCAGCAGTAATTCGATCGACTCGGCGATTTTCCTTTTCAAGTGTAATGACCGTTCTGTCTACTACTTCGAAATCGGTGACCAAGCCACGCAAAAATGCCTGTTCCCAACGTACGACGGGAATTAGCTGTGGATCTGAGAAATTTTTTCCAACCCAGCTATTGGTCAACCAATCGGGACGAAAGTGATAACGAAGTTCGACCCAATATCCATGTTTAGTTGAAGATAGTCCTGAGGGCTCAAAAGCGATCTTAGTTTCTAAATCGGGACTATCCTCAGCCTCGACCTCAGCTTCGGTTTGACCTGCTACTTCCCCAAACGAAGTCAATACATCATCCAATCCCGCAAAATGAGAAACAACATATTCCGCCTCAATATCAAAATTACCAAATTTGGAGAGCCAATCAAACCCAAATACCGTGAGATCTTTTCCAATAAGAAAGTCGGGAGTATAACGCCCCCAATATCCTGAAAAACCAATTTCGTGACCCAAAAAAGGACTATAGGCAATCCGACCGGTCACCGCTTTGGCATCTTTGATGTCTTGTGAGAAGGTCCCCGTGGAAATTCCAAACTCCCCTTCAAATTCCAGTTCGTCACGACTGGGATCACGAGTCTTCACCACTTCTTCTAGCTCGGCATCGAGGACGACACCATTCACCACGTAAATTCGGTAATTAAGCGCTGACTTTTCCCCTAGCTCGACATCACCATTAAACCCAAATCCCAATTCGTCCCACGCTGAGGTAGTAGGAAGAACGGGAACGCCACGATCCACCAGCGACCTCCGGGGAAGATTCCAGATGTTATCGTCATGATTGATGTTAAATCGTCCAATCGGGACTAAAACTCCTCCCCCCTGAAATCGGAGATATTTAGCAAATTCCAATTCAAACCATGCCTGTTCTAAAGCGATCTCGGATTGGTTGGTCCCTTCGATTTCTTGTTCGATAGTGAGCCCCCCTTCTGCCGCTTCCACATTTCTTTCCAGCTCGATTTTACGGAACCTTTCAAATTCTAATTCTGAATAGATACGAAACCTTGACGCAATCTTGGCATCCGTTGTTAAGACAAAACGCCGAAAAGTAAAAGTATCTTTAACTGCTTCAGCAGTGTCGGTAGAAAACCGAATCGAACCATAGCCGCCCAACTTCACATACTGTTTGTCATTTCCGAAACGGAGAAGATCTTTATCACCGTATTTGGAATCTGTGGATGCTGTCTCGGAGCTGTTTGTTTCAGGGGTAATCTTGAGTTCAGGATCTTGAGCATCAACCGACGCTGCCACTAACCCTAACATCACCACCATCCCCAGAATCTTTTGAGCTTTCATCAGCATGATCATTTCCTTTCATTGAAATTGAAAATCATTTTCATTAAATAAACGAAGTTGGGCATTATCTAGTTTATTGCTGGTGGGTCAAGCTGATTTTGTAATATTGAAAATATTTTTCATCTTTGAGAGGACTTTAAGGAATGCCCAAGCTAACTTTAGGTTCAGTATTAATTATTTCCCTCCTGATGAATGTAGGGTGCACCAACCGTCAGGTCATCCT
>JBGTGJ010000157.1:0-3663 GCA_041746775.1 bacterium | reverse complement strand
TGTCATTCTTCTCTCTTGGATTTTTCTCCACGAAAAAATGCATCCGATCTTACTCGCCGTGACCCTATTTTCTTTTTCCGGAGTCATCCTAATTTTTCGCCCGAGTGGAGAGGTGTTCAACCTCGCAGGGCTGGCCGGGATCTCCAGCGCCATCTTTGCTGCTACCGCCTATGTCGCCATCCGACATCTCCATCATAGCGAATCTTTTTGGACGGTCGCTTTTTATTTCATGATC
Organism: bacterium; assembly: GCA_041746775.1. Lineage (GTDB taxonomy): Bacteria > UBA10199 > UBA10199 > DSSB01 > DSSB01 > JBGTGJ01. The sequence goes on along the minus strand of JBGTGJ010000157.1, from coordinate 3,428 downwards.
ACCGCCGTTTTATTTTCATTCTTCCCGATGCTACTCACTTGGAAGACCCCTAATTTTCATGAATGGACCTTGCTTATTTTGAGCGGTCTGTTTGGAACATTAGGACAACTGCTCATCACCTACGCCTACAAACTAGAAGAAGCGAGCTGGGTCGCCCCCTTCTCTTACGCCGGAGTACTCTTTAGTTTTGTCATCGGAATATTATATTTTAAAGAAACGATCGATCCTTACACTCTTTTTGGAGGTTTTCTCACGGTTGCAGGCGGAATTTGGATTTTAAAACTTAAAACAAAATATCAAAAGAAAGCTCTTCCGATTGTTGAAGAGGAAACTGCTTCGTTGACCAATGAATAATTCTCTCTATGAAATTTCTTGATGAATATGCTCTGCTGCTCGAGCCGCAAACGCCATGATCGTCACTTGGGGATTGACGCCAAGAGGTGTGGGAAACACCGAACCATCGATGACAAAAAGATTGGAGTGATCATGAGAACGCCCAAACTCATCTACCACCGAGCATTTGGGATCAACCCCCATTCGGGCTGTTCCTAAAGGATGGAAGGCGGCAATCTCCAAATCCGCTCGCTTCAGGTTCGATTGATAAAGTCGATCCAAATCGGCCTCGGATCTTAACTCTGGCAAACAATGAATACTGGGAAAAACAGCCTTCGCTCCAGCTGCAAAAAACAGTCGAGCCAACCAGGCAAATCCAAAAATAAATTTCTCCACATCTTTTTTGTGCAAGCTATAAGTGATGACGGGATACCCTCCGACTAATCGGACCTTTCCTCGCGCAGTATCTTCAATCATAAAACCAAACGACGCAATCTTGTCATAATTTTCCATCACCTCTTTGTGATATTTTCCAGAAACCAACAGGCTGGTCGACCCGAGCGAAGGGGGAGTAAACACCCCTTCAAACATCACCCCCTCCGATTTGAGAAAATCAGAATAATAACTCTGCGGGGTCCCCACCCACCCTTCAATCTTTTCATCAAACAGCGCGAGTGCCTTGGCGGCGGGGTGAAGCGTAAGGTTTTTACCGACTTGATGGGAACGGTTTGCCAAATGATTTTTTAACAGAAGGGCGGGAGAACCGACCGCTCCAGCAGAAAGAATAAAAACTTTAGCCCGAACCTTTAGCTTTTTATGTGGCGGATGAGCGAATTGCCCGATCACGCTAGTAATTTGATGGTTGGACTTTTCGATTCGTTCCACCCGACAACCTGCATAAAGTTTGGCCCCTGCCTTAAGCGCTTGAGGGATGTAATTAAGCTGCACACTCTGCTTTCCATCGGTCGGGCAACCAAAACAACACAACCCACTCCCCTCGCATCCTTTAATATTACGAAGCAGGGGAGACCCGGTAATCCCCAACCGATCCATCCCGCGACGAATCACCTCGGCACTCTTCCCCAATAAATTTTCTGGAACCGGCATGACATGGATGTTGGACTCGACTGATTGAAAGTACCGATCCATTGATTCGGAGGAAAAGTTTTTAAGACCAAAATTTTCGCGCCAATTCTTAAACACTGACTCCGGGGTTCGAAAACAGGTGCCAGAATTGATAATCGTTGTCCCCCCAATCGCTTTCCCCAGCGGAAGTAGAATCGGAGGAAACCCGAGGGTCGTCACAATCCCCGCATCCCGATACATCTTCCGACTGCGTACGATGGCATCCCCTTTAAAATCGTTCAGATCAAATCTTCCCCCCTCCTCAATCAAAACAACACGGACACCACGTTCGGCGAGCTCCTTGGCCATCACCGCCCCTCCGGCCCCCGATCCGATGACGCAGACATCAACTTCTTCTTCAATATCCCGATCGGTGGAAAATATCAGCCCCTCGCCATAAAGGTCTCGAGAAGGAACCTTGTTGGGTAACTTCATCCGATAGCCAATTCGAGAAGAAATTTTTTCCGAGGCGTAATAACTGGTCAGAACATAGACCTCGAGTAACCGTTGCAAGAGGCGAGTGAATAGTAACCTTCTTTTCTTTAACCAATGAAGATAATCTCGCTGCAAAGGTTGAGACATGGAAGTAAACTGATGAAAGTTGAGGCGATAAAAAATGGCGGAAACTTGGAGAAAGAACAGGGCCACACGAAAGGCCCAGCAGATGGTAAAATGGCTAGACTTGAGAGTCGCCTGGACCGACTCCACCACCCCTACCTCTCCGGGACGTTCAGGAATTTTTTCAGAAGCCGGAATTAAGGCATCGGCCAAAGCGGACAGGATTTTTATTTCACGAGAACTAAAGAGACTAGAACGCTTCAAAACACCCTCCCCCCTTATCATGCCTGCCCCTCGCTTTGTCGTCAACTAACTGTCGCGATTACGGACGGTAGGGATGCGATAATCAAACGGTTTCTGAAGCGATCTTGGTTAATGGGATGAACTTAAGCAACGCCAATTCATTAATTTTCAAAATATTTCCTTCATTTGAAAAAATATTTCCCCTCTCCTCTCACTTGGCATCCCCACTGCAGAAGCATTCCTCCATGAAAGAAGAAACCCGCATCGAAGAAAAGAAAAAACTCGAAGAGAAACTCCGGCACCTTCGAACCAAACTGGTGCAAGGGGTCGAAAAGAAAAAATTCTTCGGACTGGATTATCAAGTCCGCCAGATCCAAAAAAATTTCCAACTTATCGGGAGAATATAAAATGCAACTCCATCCCATCCTAAAAAGTTTAACATCCTCCCCTCTTCCCCCTACTCACTTTTTTCAACAGAATCTAAGAATCGGAAAAAGCCTAATCGATGGAAACCTTTGGATTCTTGGTACTACCCAACCTGATCTAAACTGGTTGCAGTTTAAATCGATTCGTTCACCTAAAATTCTCACGACGATTCCGATCCTGTTTTCAAAACTAAATCATTGGATCGGTAGCTTAAAATTAAGTTTATCCCCGCAGATTCAACATGCTTTGTTTCATTTTCTTTCATCCCATGAATGTGAGGAGGAAAAAGTGGATGAATCGATCACTGCTCAGATTCAGCGGGTAGGAATTCAAAATTTCTTTCCCTCTCATTCGGTGAATCAAATTTCTACTCCCGTGAACACCTCTGACCATCCTCATAAAAATATCACCCCCCTGAGACGAGAAATCTTCTTCAACTGGATGGCTCAAATCTCGATGATCCGAGAAAACAAATTTTTCAAAAGAGGTTTGAAACAACCGCTTCTTTCTTGGGGAGGAGTTTTGACCATTTTTTTTCTAATTTTTTGGTTCGCCACATAAACCGACCTAGCTCAACCGCTAGGAAGGAAACAACCGGCGCCCCGTCTCGAAAGAGGCGGGGATTTTGTTTTGGGAGGCAAAGCCGCGCCCTTGATCAATAACAAGCACGACAATGCTTTGCCTACATACCCATCGGGCCAAACGTTGGTCATCGCCAGGGTTTTATTCTAGAGCGACGGATC
>JBGTGJ010000156.1:0-5970 GCA_041746775.1 bacterium | reverse complement strand
CCCCCGCCCGTACCGAGTTTCTTTTTTAATACATCGTTCACGATTTGTGGGTTCCCTTTTCCTCCGAGTGCTTTCATCGTTTGGCCGACGAAGAAGCCGAAGAGTTTGTCTTTTCCCGATTTATAATCGGCGACATTCTTGGGGTTGTCGGCGATGACCTTGTCGGCGATCGCTTCAATCGCAGATAAGTCTGAGACCTGGACGAACCCTTTTTCTTGAACCAACTCCGCAACCGCTCGGCCACTCTTGGCTACTTCATCTAAGAGCTCTTTCCCCATCCCTAGGTTGATTTTCCCTTCACTGACCATTTGGAGGATCTCTCCCACCACAGCAGGAGAAATTCGTTCAAACGTCTCTGGAATATCTTTCTGTAGCTTCAACAAATGGGTCATGTAGAGGTTGCTGATTTTCTTAGCTTCCATCGCTGGCGCTAATTTCACTGCTGCTTCCCAATGTTCGGCAATTTTTCTCTCTGCTGTCAAGACCTCGGCGTCATACGGGGGGATGTTATAATCTTTTTCAAATCGGTTTGCCCGTTCATAAGCTAGCTCGGGGATTTCCTTTTTTAATCGCTCCACCCATTCCTGTTCGACTTTCAAAGGAAGTAAGTCTGGGTCAGGGAAATATCGATAATCCATTGCCTCTTCTTTAGAGCGCATCGATTCGGTGATCTCTTGATCGGCATTCCACAACCGAGTTTCTTGAACGATCTGTTTTCCATCTCGCAACAGAGCCTCTTGTCTTTTGACTTCATATTCAATCGCTCGCTCGACGTTACGGAAGCTGTTGATGTTTTTTAGTTCCGCTCGAGTCCCAAATTTTTCTTGCCCGACGGGACGAAGCGAGACGTTGGCATCGCAACGCAGCGACCCTTCTTCCATATTTCCATCGCACACTTCTAAATAGACTAAGATGTCGCGTAATTTTTTGAGATAGGTCGACGCCTCTTTGGAAGAGCGCATGTCAGGTTCCGAGACGATTTCAATCAGAGGTACACCGGCTCGATTGAGATCGACATGGCTTTGAGAAGGATCTCCAAATTCGTGGACTAATTTTCCCGCATCTTCCTCGAGATGAATGCGGGTTAACCCGACACGTTTTTGAGCTCCATCGACCGCAATATCGATGTACCCTTTCAGACAAAGGGGAAGTTCATACTGACTGATCTGGTACCCCTTCGGAAGATCGGGGTAGAAATAATTTTTTCGAGCAAAAACACTTTTCGGAGCAATCGTGCAGTGAGTCGCAAGCCCCGCCTTGATCGCAAACTCCACCACCTTTTTATTGAGAACAGGAAGCACTCCCGGAAGCCCCAAACAAATTTCGCAAGTGTTGGTGTTGGGAGGTTTGCCAAACTCGGTCGAACAGCTGCAAAAAATTTTGGTCTTGGTCAAAAGCTGGGCGTGGACTTCAAGTCCGATGACAGTTTCATAAGCGGTCATAACGAAGGCCTCATCTTGTGCCACTCGGTGGCTTGTTCGTAGGCGTAGGCAGCTTGAAGGATTTTTTCTTCTTGGAAAGATCCGCCGATCAGCTGCATTCCAATCGGCAACTTTCCCGCACTCATTCCACAAGGAAGACTCATCCCAGGAAGCCCTGCAAGGTTCACATTGATCGTGAAGATATCACTCAAATACATCTGCAGAGGATCTTCCGTCTTTTCTCCAAGCTTGAAGGCATGGCAAGGGGAGGTGGGGGTCACGAGAACATCGACCTTTTCAAACGCCTGCTCAAAATCTTTTCGGATTAGCGTCCGAACTTTTTGTGCTTTCAAATAATACGCATCATAATAGCCGGCGCTCAGCACGTAAGTTCCTAGCATGATTCTTCGTTTCACCTCGGTGCCAAAACCTTCTGATCGAGATTGCATGTAAAGTTCCAGCAGATTTGCTGGCTGTTCGCTGCGATGCCCGTAGCGAACTCCATCATATCGAGCCAGGTTACTGCTCGCCTCAGCGGGGGCGAGAATATAATAAGTGGGAACCGCGTAATCGGTGTGAGGGAGTGAAACTTCCATCACCTCGGCCCCTAATTTTTTGTAAACCTCCAGAGCCTTTTGAAGCGCTGTTTCAATCTCCGGGTCAGTCCCTTTGATAAAATATTCTTTAGGGACTCCAATTCTAAAATTTTTGAGATCGGTTTTCAGCGCCTGGGTATAATCGGGAACGGGGGTGTTGAACGACGTGGAATCTTTCGGATCATAACCCGCAATGGCATTCAATACGAGGGCGCAATCTCGAACATCTTTCGTCATCGGACCCACTTGGTCGAGTGACGAGGCGAAGGCGATGACCCCATATCGACTGACTCTTCCGTAAGTCGGTTTCAATCCGACTATTCCTGTGAGTGCGGCTGGTTGACGAATCGAACCGCCGGTATCAGTCCCCAAAGTTCCAAAACAAAGTCCTGCGGAGACGGCCGCTGCCGAGCCTCCACTGCTTCCCCCGGGAATTCTTTCCAGATCCCAAGGATTCTTGGTCTTTTTAAAGTAAGAGGATTCGGTCGAAGAGCCCATCGCGAATTCATCCATGTTGAGTTTTCCAAGCAGCACAATCCCTTGATCCAAAAGTTTTTGAGCAGAGGTAGCGGTGTAGGGAGGGATGAAATTTTGTAGGATCTTAGAGGCGCAAGTGGTGAGAATCCCTTCCGTGAGAAAAATATCTTTAAGCGCAAAAGGAACCCCCGCTAAAGCTGGGAGTGATTTTCCGTCAGCGCGCTGTTGGTCGATCTGTTGTGCAGCCTTTAAGGCGACTTCCTCGGTGACCGTGATGTAAGAAGCTATTTGCTGATCGGTTTTTTGAATTCTGGCCAGAATTTGCCGAGTCAGTTCTTCGGAGGAGATTTCCTTGTTAGCTAATTTTTCTGAAATTTCGTGGAGAGTTAAATGATGTAGTTCCATTTTCATAACACTTTCGGTACTCGAAAAAATCTCTCTTCGTGGTCGGGAGAAATTTCCAAAACCTTTTCGATCAGATCTTTTTGCACCACCTTGTCTTCACGAAAAGGGGTAGGGACCTCAACCGCATGCGTAGTGGCTTCAATACTCGAGGTGTCGAGTTGGTTCAATTTTTCGACGAATCCTAGGATGCTGTTGAGCTGATCGGTATATTTTTCAAGATCGGCTTGAGAGAGTTTAAGTCGGGCAAGTTTGGCGATTTTTTCGACGGTTGATTGATTGATCATTTTATACTCATTCAAGATCTAAAATTTAAAAAGTCCTCGTATACTCGAAAAGAAAGCACTTTCTTTTCCTGCCAATTGCTCCAGTTCGCCAGAGTCGAGGAATATTCCGTTGCAGTTGGGACATTTTTCGAGCGTGATTCCTTTAAAGACAACGGGGTGCATTTCAAAGCCGCATTTGGCACAATGCATCCAGTGTAGTTTTTTCATTTTTTCGAGCTCTTCTTTTTCGGATTCTTCACGAATCTTTTCGGCCAGAGTTCTCTTTGTTACGATTTCTTGTCTGGCAAAATACTCTTCTTCTTCATGGCTTGGTTTTGGGTTCGTCATAAGTTCTCCTTCAATGATTCAGCGATGCTTCAGTTCCATATTGTCTTTCCGATGAGCCTTCAAGTAATTCTTCATTGAAATTTAATCTTTTCTTGGATCTTTTTGCAATGGGAACGTATAAAAGAAAACATGTTGCACCATTTGATTTTGATCTACCTTTCCTTATTTGGATTAGTACTGGGTTCCTTTATTGCCTTGGCTTCGCTAAGAATTCCCCTAGGAGAATCCATTATCCTGCCACGATCTCACTGCCGACATTGTGGTGGGCAACTCCGTTGGTTTGAAAATATCCCGCTCTTTGGTTTTCTGTTTCTGAGAGGGAAATGTCGACATTGTCAGAAGAAAATTTCTTGGCGTTATCCCGTCATCGAAGTTGGAACACTCGTGGTTATTTTGTTGGCCTATTTTCAACTTCAAACTTGGCCCAGGTTTTTTCTCTATCTTTTCTTATTTTTAATCCCCGTTTTGCTGTTGATAATCATTGATTGGGAAAATTTTTTGTTGCCAGATGCGATCACCCTCCCGGGGATTATTTTTGGCTTTGTTGCGCACTTTACTGACAGAAAATTTCTTTTGATATCCCAACATGTTCCCTCTACTTTCTCCATTTTATTAGAAAGTTTTTTTGGAGCGCTTGCGGGGGGCTTGACCCTTTGGATTTTGGCGATTGTTTATCAAAAGCTTCGCGGTCGGGAAGGGATGGGGGGAGGGGATATCAAATTTGCGATGATGCTGGGGGCTTTTTTTGGATATCAGGGGATCTTTTTTATCTTTCTGTTCTCCTCGGTTCTAGGAATTTTGATCGGCTCATTGCTGATTCTTCTCAAACGACGGTCGATTACTGCTCCTATCCCGTTTGGTAGCTGCCTTGGATTGGTCTCCATATTATTTCTCTTCTTTGGAAACTCGATGGTCCCTCAGTATTTGCGCTGGATTCGTCATGTTTTAACATAATTAAGCATAATTATATTAAATTATATATCATTAAATACAATTTTTCAAATGTATGTGAGAAATTCTTGAAAATTATCTCATTTTCTTCTAACGTGTCATTCTTGGCTAGAACCTCCTATGAGATTTCGATAAAAGGCCAAACTCCAAAATCGTTGACGCGAGGTAAATCATGTCCGGAATGGCCAAAATGAAACAAGAGACGCATACCCCCAAAAATAATGTTCAGAAGATCCGTGAAGACCAGTTGATGAGTAAAGCGGAGTTGGCTCGTAAAGCCGGTTTGTCGGCTTTAACCATTGATCGTGTTGAAAGTGGCATGAGCTGCCGCATGGACACGATGCGAAAGATTATTTTGGCATTAGGGTTTAAGCTTACGGATCGAGAAAAAGTTTTTCCACAAAGTTGATCTCATGATGAAGCAATTTTCAAGATCCCCGTGAATCAACGGGGATTTTTTGTTTGTTATGAATAGGGCGAATCGTTTCTTATGCAATCACTCACTAAATTACGTTACCTCACCGCCGGAGAATCACACGGTCCTGCTCTTAATGTGATCCTTGAAGGGATTCCATCTGGACTATCCATCTCCAAAGAAGAAATGGATCTTCAATTAACACGACGCCAAAAGGGGTACGGTCGTGGAGGGAGGATGAAGATCGAAACCGATCGGGTGGAGATTCTCTCGGGTGTGCGACATGGGCTGACCTTGGGTTCCCCCATTTCCTTATTGATTCAAAATCAGGATTGGAAAAATTGGCAGCAGGAGATGAGTATCGCTCCGACCGATGCGACTCTCAAAAAACAGGTGACAAGACCGCGCCCAGGGCATGCCGACCTGGTGGGAGGGCTTAAGTATGATTTTCGCGATCTGAGAAATGTCCTCGAGCGAGCGAGTGCGCGGGAGACGACCGGACGAGTTGCTTGTGGGGGGATTGCGAGAAAGCTGCTTGAAGAATTCCAAATCAAAATTGCTGGGCATGTGATCGCTGTCGGCTCAGTTAAAGCCAAATCAAGTAGTTCCACGGCTGCGGAGATCTTAACTAAGACCGAAGATACCCCGCTTCGCTGTCTCGATTCCGAAGCTGAAAAAAAGATGATCGAGCTGATTGATGAAGCGAAGAAAAAGGGGGATTCACTCGGTGGGATCTTCGAGATTGTGGTGGATGGTCTGCCTCCTGGGCTTGGAAGTTATGTTCAGTGGGACCGCAAGCTCGACGGCCGTCTAGCTCAGGCGATGTTAAGTATTCAAGCGGTCAAAGGGGTCGAGATAGGGGATGGATTTGCCAATGCGCAGACCTTTGGCAGTGAAGTGCATGATCCCATTACCTATGATAAAAAGAAGCGAGAATTCCTCCGTTCCAGCAATCGCGCAGGGGGGCTCGAAGGGAGCATGACGACCGGGATGCCGCTGATCGTCCGTGGGGCACTCAAGCCGATCTCTACTCTCTATTCTCCACTCGGCACGGTGGATATCGAATCGAAGCAGCCGTTTGAGGCGAGCGTGGA
>JBGTGJ010000155.1:0-4995 GCA_041746775.1 bacterium | reverse complement strand
GCAAATAACATCTCCGCTGGTCGGCAGACCGCACGTCTATAACATGCTGGCGGCGACCGCCACTGGGATTGAACTTGGCTTCGACCTCGATTCGATCGTCGAAGGTCTGTCAACCTGCGTCGGAGCACCAGGACGATTTGAACGGGTTCCGCACGAAGGAGATTTTGCGGTTGTTGTTGATTACGCACATACTGATGACGCTTTACTCAACACACTACAGACTGCCCGCGAGTTGACCTCAGGCAGAATAATTACAGTATTCGGATGCGGAGGCGACCGTGACCGCACAAAGCGACAACCGATGGGCCGCGTAGCGGGCGAGTTTAGCGATCTGGTCATTATCACCTCTGATAACCCGCGTGACGAAGACCCGATAGCGATAATCGATGAGATCGAACACGGAGTAAAGGAAAATACTACCGTTTATCAAATAGTTGCCGACCGCCGTGAAGCTATCTTTCGAGCCATGGCAACAGCCGAATCAGGCGATGTCGTGATAATAGCGGGAAAAGGGCATGAAACGTATCAGATTTTGGGAACCGAGAAGATTCACTTTGATGATCGTGAAATTGTCCGTGAGACTTTAAAATCCATTCCTTAAAAATGATCCATTCAAATTTACAATGGGCCGCACAGGCGATGTTCGGAAAATTCTTCGGAGATCCAAAGCAAGAATTCACCGGCGTTAGCACCGACACTCGCACTTTAAAACCAGGCGAGCTTTTCTTTTGTCTGATAGGAAATCAAGATGGTCATCAACATGCCGAAAGCGCCTTAGCAAATGGAGCCTCCGGAGTAGTCATCGATGAAAAGCATGATAGTTTAACTAGTGTTCTTTCATCAAAAGGAACTTTCATTCTGGTCAGTGACACCCTACAAGCGTTGGGTGATCTCGCCAATGCCTGGCGAAAGAAGTTCGATATCCCAATTTTGGCCCTCACCGGCAGCAATGGAAAAACCACGACGAAAGATTTGGTTTCGACCATCCTAAAATCCAAATTTAGTGTGCTAGCGACCGTAGGGAACTTCAACAATCTGATTGGTGCCCCTAAAACTTTATTTGGACTGTCGGATACTGTCGATATCGCCGTGATCGAAATGGGGATGAATGATTTTGGAGAGATCGCCCGCCTGACTGATATCACTCAACCGACGCTCGGGCTTATCACGAACATTGGGATGGCCCATTTGGAAAAGTTGCAGTCACTCGAAGGGGTTGCCAGGGCCAAAGGGGAACTGTTTGAACGACTCCCGAAAGATGCAGTCGCCATTCTTAATATGTCAGACCCTTTCATCGCTAAGATGAATCCTGCTCGAACTAAGATCACCTACGGGACCAAAGATTCGGATCTTTGGGGAGAAATTATTCAAAACGAAAAAGAAGAAGTGGGACTCAAAGTCCAAATCCATCAAGGGAAAGAAACCGCACTCCTTTCGGTCCCACTTGTCGGTCATCATCACCTCTCCAATATTTTAGCAGCCCTCGCCGTCGCGAAGTTTTTTAAAATTCCTCTGGAGGATTCAAAAAAAACGTTGGCCAATTTTCAATCCACCAAATCGAGGATGGAAGTGATCCAACTGGGCGAAAAAACCAAGCTGATCGATGATTGTTACAACGCTAACCCCTCTTCTACCGCTGCAGCCTTGGAATCTCTCAGTCACCTCAGCAGAAATCAGAGCTCGCTTGCCATCCTAGGAGAAATGTTGGAACTGGGGGAAATCGCACCGGAAGCCCATCAGAAAATTGGTGAGAAGGTGGCGCAGGAGAAAATTAATCAACTGATCGCGATTGGTCCTCACGCCGAAAAAATTCTCGAAGGGGCGAAATCTGCAGGGATGTCAGGTGATCATCTAAACTCTTTCGCAACGACGGAAGAAGCTCTAGACTCACTCAAGAAATTCCCTTCAAAACCGGCCTGGATTTTGGTTAAAGGATCCCGCGGCATGCACTTGGAAAAAATCGTCAAATACCTCAAGGAACATCCTTAAATGCTTTATTATTTTCTCTACCCGTTAAGCGACCAATTTATTCTCTTTAATGTCTTTAAGTATATTACCTTTCGAACCTTTGGCGCCCTGCTCACCTCATGCATTCTTTATCTATTACTAGGAAAACCATTTATCCGCTGGCTAAAATCTTCCCAGGTTGGGCAGTTCATTCGAGAAGAGGGGCCGCAAAGTCATTTTAGTAAAAAAGGAACCCCTACGATGGGGGGGCTGCTGATCCTATTTTGCCTTGTCGTCTCCGTCATCCTCTGGGGAAATTTCTCCAGCCCATACCTATGGCTAGTTTTAGGGGTCTCATTGTCGTTTGGAGCGATCGGTTTTTATGATGATTACAAAAAGCAGATCAAAAAAGAAAATCTTGGATTACAAGCGAGGGTGAAATTCCCTTTGCAACTGCTCATTAGTTTAGTGGCGGGAATTATTCTAATCGGTTGGCTAAATTTTTCGACAGAACTGGTGCTCCCATTTTTTAAACAGGTCCGCCCTGACTTAGGGTGGGGTTATCTAATCTTGTTTTGTCTCGTCATCGCCGGAACTTCCAATGCGGTCAACCTAACCGATGGACTGGATGGTCTTGTCGCTGTCCCCAACATCATGACTTTTTCGACCTATGCCATCCTCGTTTATGTTGTCGGCAATATTAAGTTGGCGAACTACCTTCAGGTTTTATTTGTCCCAGGAGTGGGGGAATTAGCGATCTTTGCCGGTGCGATGATCGGAGCGTTGCTCGGTTTTCTTTGGTTTAACTCTTACCCTGCAGAAATTTTTATGGGAGACACTGGTTCTCTCAGTATTGGTGCCGCTTTGGGGACGATCTCAATTCTTGCTAAAGCGGAAATTCTATTAATCCTTGCCGGCGGAATTTTCGTGCTTGAAACGGTATCGGTCATCACTCAGGTTATTTCATTTAAACTGACCGGGAAAAGAATCTTCAAAATGGCGCCACTTCACCACCACTTTGAACTCAAAGGATGGCCGGAGCCAAAGGTTATCGTTAGATTTTGGATCATGAGTTTTATTTTACAAATTTTGTCACTAGCAACGTTGAAAATTAGATGAAAAAAAATATCGCCATTCTTGGTCTCGGAAAAACCGGCCTTTCTCTTGCCAAATATTTCTTTAAAAAAGGAGAAGAGGTTTGGGGAATCGACGATAATAAAGATTTAAATCAAGAATCCCTTCGTCCCCACATCCACCAATTTTTTCTTGGTGGAAAACTCCCCAACTTCCACTCCATTCAACGCTTCTTCATCAGTCCCGGCGTCGATCCCAATCACCCTGCCGCAAAACAAGCCCTCGCTCACAACCTGAAATTGGAAGGGGAACTCGAGTTTGCTTTTTCACTTTCTAACAAGGAGGTGATTGCGATCACCGGTACGAACGGAAAATCGACCACCGTGACTTTACTCGGTGAGATTTATCGAACGGCTGGGGAAAATGTGGCGGTGGGAGGGAATCTCGGGACCCCCTTTTTAGATTTAGTGACAGACGGGAAGAATTACTCAAAATACGTTTTAGAAATCTCCAGCTATCAACTTGAAACGATCACCACTTTTCGTCCCAAAATTAGTGCGCTCCTAAATATCACAGAAGACCACCTTGATCGATACCCCAGCTTTCAAGATTACATCGCTGCCAAAGCAAGGCTCTTCGAGTTTCAGACTAAAGATGACTTTGCCATCTACAATGACGATGATCTGCATGTTTTGCAGTCGGTTGAAAATATTCGCGCAAAACGCCTCCCCTTCAGCACGGTCAAAAAAATCGATGGAACCTATCTTGAGGGAAATCAATTACGATGGGCACCAAAAGGAAAGGTTGAAAGCTCATTTGATCTCTCCAAATCCAAACTGATCGGCCTTCATAACTTAGAAAACATCGCCTGCGCCGTCGCCTGCGCCAAAGCAGACGGTGTCAAGGACGAGCCTATTCAAAAGACGCTGGAGGAATTTCGCGGCCTCCCTCACCGCATCGAATGGGTGGCAAAAATAAACGACGTCGATTATTACGACGATTCGAAAGGAACCAATGTCGGGGCCGTTGTCATGTCGCTTGCCAGTTTCGACCATAATGTGGTCTTGATCCTGGGAGGAAAAGATAAAGGGGGGGATTACCTCCCGTTAAAACCGTTGATCAAAAACAAGGTTTCTACTCTCATCGTCATGGGAGAGGCAAAAAATAAAATTTTGGAAAGCTTAGGAAATATTGGTCAAACGTTAGTTGTCGAATCGATGCAGGAAGCGGTGGCTAAATCACACCAAGTTGCAAAACCAGGAGGAGCCGTTTTGCTAAGCCCCGCATGCTCTAGTTTTGACATGTTTAAAGATTATCACGATCGTGGAGAACAATTTAAACAAGCAGTAAAAGCTTTAAAAGAATAAATTATGGAACGCCATTCCATCGACTATTCACTCCTGATCACCACTTTACTACTGATGGCCATCGGCATCATGATGGTCTATTCTTCTTCGGCGATCCTCGCACAAGACGTCTATCACAACTCCTATTACTTCCTAAAAAAAGAGGTCATCTTCATGGTGATGGGAATTGCGATGTTATTTGTTTGTAGAAGCATTGATTATCATTTGTATTACAAACTCACTTATCCCCTACTCTTTCTCTCGATCCTTTTGCTCATGCTCGTATTTATTCCAGGGTTAGGACATCGAGCTGGCGGCGCACAGCGCTGGATCAATGTGGCAGGATTTACATTGCAGCCGTCGGAGGTTGCCAAAATTTCCGTCATCATTTTCATGGCCTACACCAAGCTTTGACACGCCTAGGCTATGAGGTCTTTGCCGAGATACACGATCTGAAGGATTTTGGCTTGCCGCAGAGCCGTATTCGTTCATTGATCGTCGCGAAGCTCGGTGGGACGTTTCATCTTGAGTTTCCGCACGCACCGGCTCGGACCGTCCGAGATGCAATCGGCCACCTCCCTTCCGTCGCAGCCGGTGACACGCACCCCGATGATCCGATGCACACATG